>NZ_JAFEVQ010000014.1:0-110429 GCF_020882855.1 Curtobacterium sp. GD1
CTCCCGGAGTCGCACACTCTCGCCGAGTGGGGCGTGCCGGCTCAGCCGACGTGTTCGAGGGCCGCCGCGAGTCGCGTGGTCGACCGGCCGGGGTGGAACGGGACCGTCACGACGCGGCCGCCCCACTCGGCGAGGGTGTGCGACTCCGGGAGCTCGGCCGCGGTGTAGTCGCCGCCCTTCGCCCAGACGTCCGGACGGAAGCGGCGCAGGGCCTCGTCGGGCGTGTGCTCGTCGAAGACCACGACGGCGTCGACGCAGTCCAGCGCGAGGAGCAGCTCGACGCGGTCGTCCTGGCCCATGATCGGCCGGTCGGGGCCCTTGAGCGCCCGGACCGAGTCGTCGGAGTTCAGGCAGACGACCAGGCAGTCCCCGAGTGCCCGGGCTGCCGAGAGCGTGCGGGCGTGCCCGGCGTGCAGGAGGTCGAAGCAGCCACCCGTGGCGACCACGGTCCCGCCCGCGTTCCGCACGTCGTGCACGAGGCGCATCGCGTCGCGGTCGGCGCCGGGGACGCGCACGGGGGCCGGACCCTCCTGGGCGAAGAGCGCCGTGACGCCGCCCGCGGCGAGGTACTCGGACGCGGCGGTGACCCCGGCGGTGACGGCCTCGGCGACGTCGGCTCCCGAGGCGAGGGCGACGGCCACACCGGCGGCGAGACGGTCGCCCGCACCGCAGGGGTCGCCTGCGGTGACGGAGGGTGCCGGGACGAAGCGGTTGCCGTCCCTGCTGCTCGCGACGAGCGCGCCGCGGTCGCCGAGCGTCACGGCGACGGCGTCGACGCGCCACGTGGCGACCAGGTGGGCCGCTGCCGCGGTGGCGAAGGTGACGTCCGCGCTGCCGGCGCTGCCCGCGCCGGCGTGGGGCGCCACGACCGCGTCCGCGGTGAACCGGCGCGCCTCGGTGGAGTTCGGGGTCACGACCGCGACCCCGGCGACCGGGGCGGCGCCCTTCGGGTGCGGGTCCCAGACGACGGGGGTGCTCCGGGCCGCCCGGGCGAGGGCCTCCCGCATGGTCGGGGCGGCGGCGACCCCGCGGCCGTAGTCGGCGACCACGACGGCGTCGACCCCGTCGAGGGCGGTGGTCATCGCGTCGGTGACGTCCGGGACGGGCGGGGTGCCGCACCCCTCGTCGATCCGCACGAGCGCGTGGTCGACGACCCGCACGCGGGTCTTCACGGGCGTGGGCGCTCCGGACGGGCCCGCGACGACGGTGACGTCCGGGAGCAGGCTGCGGATCTCCGGTCCCCTGGAGTCGTCGGAGAGCACGGTGACGAGGGTCACGTCGTGGCCGTCGCGCGCGAGCATCGTCGCCACGAGGCCGGCGCCACCGGCACGGCGGTCGTCGGTGCGGACGTCGACGACCGGCACGGGAGCGTCGGGGCTGAGGCGCTCGCTCGTGCCGGAGACGTCGACGTCGAGCAGGGTGTCCCCGACGACGGCGATGCGGAGCCGCGGCGCGGTCGCGGACCCGTGCGGCACGGTGGGGTTCCCGTGCGGCACGGTGGGGTTCCCGTGCGGCCCGGTCATCGCCGTGCCCCGCAGCGGAGCGCCGGTTCCATCGCCCGGCACAGCGCGTGCACGAGGACGAGCTGCGCCTCCTGCACGTTCGCAGACGGCCCGTCGATGCAGATCGCGTCGTCGACCGCCTCGGCGAGCGGGTTCGGCCGCGGCCCGGTCATCGCGATCGTCCGGGCCCCGACGGCGCGGGCGGCCTCGGCGGCGCGGAGCAGGTTCGGGCTCCGGCCGCTCGTGCTCAGCAGGACGAGGACGTCGCCGGCCCGTGCGTGCGCCGAGACCTGTCGGGCGAAGACCTCGTCGAAGCCGTAGTCGTTCCCGATGGCCGTCACGGCGGAGGACTCGGCGTGCAGGGAGATCGCCGAGTACGCCGGACGGTCCCCGTCGAAGCGACCGGTCAGCTCGGACGTGAGGTGCTGCGCCTCGGCCGCCGACCCGCCGTTGCCCGCGGCGAGCAACCGGCGTCCGGCGACGAGCCGCGCGGCGATGTCGTCCGCCCATGCACCGATGTGGTCGCCGTGGTCGACGAGCGACGCGACCACGGGGACCGAGGCCGCCACGTGGTCGAGCACGATCCGCGCACTGGCGCTGGTGCGCTCGTCGACGGTCCCCGTGCGTTGGTCGATGGTCATCGTGCCGTCCTCTCGGTGGACTGGGTGGAGCGGGCGGCCCGTCCGGCCCGTGGACCGCGGGTCTCGGTGTCGATCGGGGCGAGGGCGTCGGGGGCGAGGGCGTCGAGGACGGGGGCGGCGACCGACCGGCTGCCGGCGAGCAGCCGCTCGTAGACCCGCTCGCTGTCCGCGGCGACCTTCTGCCACGTGTAGCGCGACTCGGCACGCTCGCGGCCGGCCCGTCCGTACTGCGCCCGTCGGTCGGGGTCGTCGAGCAGACCGCCGACGGCCGCGGCGACGGCGTGCTCGTCGCGCGGGGGCACGTGCAGCCCGGTGGCGTCCTCGACGACGGTGTCGATCAGCCCCCCGACGCTCGACGCGACGACCGGGCGTCCGCACGCCATCGCCTCGAGCGGGACGATCCCGAACGGCTCGTACCAGGGCGCGCAGACGACGACGTCCGCGCTGCGGTAGACCGCCGGCATGTCGTGCTGTCCGAGCTGGCCCCGGAAGGTGACGTGGTCGCGGACACCGAGGGACCGCGCGAGCGCGTCGAGGCGCTGGTACTCCGGGTCGTCCGGGAGGTCGGCGCCGGCGACCCCGGCACCGCCGACGACGACGAGTTCGACGTCGCGGCCCTCGTGCACGAGCGCGGCGAGTGCGGCGATGGTGGTCCCGACGCCCTTGCGCCGGACGAGCCGCGACGCCGTGAGGATCCGGGCGGCACGGCCGCGCTCCTCCACGGGGAGACCGGCGCCCTCGGGTCGGAACAGCGACACGTCGACGCCGCAGGGCACCACGGAGATGCGGTGCAGCGGGACACCGAGCGCCTTCAGCTCGAACGCCTCGTCCGAGCACGTCGCCACGACCTGGTCGGCGCTGCGGCCCACCGCGGGCTCGAGCCACTCGCGCTCGGCTGGGCTCGTGTCGGCAGCGCCCTGGTGTCGGCGCTTCACGACCCCGAGCGCGTGGAAGGTCTGGACGACCGGGATGCGGACGCCGCCGGTTCGCGCCTGGACCTGGGCGACGGCTTCGAGGGCCGCGTGCCCGGACATCCAGAAGTGCGCGTGCACGACGTCGGGCCGGTCGACGAACCACTCCGCCGCGAGCACCGACGCGAAGGTCCCCATGTACGGGAAGAGGGCGTCCTTCGGCACGGTCCGCGCGGGCCCGGCATCGACGTGCACGACCTCGACGCCGGGGCGGAGCAGGACGCGCACGGGCTGGTCGGCGTCGTCGCGGCGCGTGTACACCGTCACCCGGTGCCCGCGGTCCGCGAGCGCGCCCGACAGTTCGGCGACGTGCACGTTCTGCCCGCCGGCGTCGACCCCGCCGAGGACCGCGAGCGGACTCGCGTGCTCGGACACCATCGCGATCTTCATCGCGCACTCCCTTCCAGCGCGGCGGAGGCCGTGCGGTTCCGCGTCACGGCGCGCGTCACAGCGTCGTCGAGCAGGTCGTCCCAGTCCGCGGTGAAGCGGCCGAGTGCGTGCCGCGCGAGCGCGGCCTCGCGGGCGACGGCACCCCGTCGGCGCGCTTCGTCCGGGTCCTCGAGCAGGGTCCTGGAGGCGCGGACCAGCTCCTCGACGTCCGTCGCGATCGCGCCTGCGTCGGCCGGGACCGTGCGGGCCGCGTCCGTCGTCGCCAGGACCAGGACCGGCATCGCCAGGTGCATCGCCTCGATGAGCGACAGGCCGAGGGACGTCCACCGGTTCGGGTGCACGTACGCCCGGCGCTCGGCGAGGGCCGCGTGCATCGGATCGGCGGGCACGTCACCGCGGGCGACCACACGGTCGCCGAAGCCGAGTTCGGGCAGGCGCTCGGTGCCCATGCCCCAGACATCGACCGGTGCGACCGCGGCGAAGCGGGGGAGCAGGTCGGTCCCGACGACGCGGCCGCGGCGCACGGGTTCGTTGATGACGACGCCGAGTCGGTCGAGCGTGCCGGTGTACCGGGGCCCGGGGTCGACGACGCCGTGCTCGACGACCGTGGTCCGCGTCGAGCCGCAGTCCCACATGAGCGCGTTCCAGTGCGTGACGTGGGCGATGGTGACGTCGTCGCGGTCCCGCAGCGGGTGGCGGCTGTTCGGCACGTCCACACGGGGTGCGTTGTGCTCGACGAACACCATCGGGACCTCGCGCCCGCCGAGCAGCCGGCGCGCCTCGTCGAGTTCCTCGGGCCGCTGCAGCACCACGACGTCGACCTCGGCGTCGGCGACGTCGGCCGGGTCGATCTCGACGACGGAGGCCGGCCAGGCGCGGTCGGCACGGCCGAGCCCCCAGGCGTCCCGGGCGGGCGTGGTCGGGACGAGGTACTCGTGCTGGCCACGGACGAAGGCGTCCATCCAGCCGCCGTGCACGTGCCACACGAGGATCCGCATGCGGGGCCTTCCGGTCGGGATGAGGAGAACAGGAGGAGGAGCAGTGCGGAAGCTACGCAGCACCTTCTGGCGTGCTCCGCAGACTTCTCCGGACCATCCGGGAAGCGCGGTCGAGCAGCCTCCGGTGCGCTTCGAGGACGTCCTCGATGCGCACCGAGGACAGGCACGGATGCCCCGGCACCGGGCACGCTCGGGCTCGGCTGAGGCGACACGGAGCCCCCTGGTCGCCGAGCAGTTCGACGAGCGGTGCGTCCGGCGCCCACTTGACGGCCGGGACCACCGGCGAGAACAGGCTGACGATCGGCACGCCCACCGCTGCGGCGAGGTGCGCCGGCCCCGTGTTGCCCACGACGACGACCTCGGCACCGGCCAGGACCGCCGCGAGCTCGGCCGGCGTGGTGCGTCCGCCGAGGTCGATCGCGGTGTCGCCGGCGACCCGCGCCGTCAGGGCGCGCTCGCCCGGCGAGCCGGTGACGACGACGGTGGTGCCCTGCGCCGCGTACGCGGCGACGAGGGCCCGGTGACGGTCCTCCGGCCAGGCGCGGGCCGGAACGCTCGCGCCGGGGTGCACGACCACGTACCGGTCCAGCCCGGCCACCTCGGCAGGCGGGGCGACGTCGAGACGCACGCCGAGCCTCCTGGACGCACCCGACGGCAGTCGGAACCCGGCGGCCTCGGCGATGCGGAGGGCGCGCTCGGGTTCCGGGACGTCCTCGGGGAGGTCCTCGCCGGGTCGGAGCCGCACGTCGAGCAGTGAACCGGGGTGGTCGACGCTCGCGCCGGAGACGCGACGGACGCCCGCGAGGCGGAGCAGCAGCGCGACCGGCAGCGGCGACTGGTGGAACGAGGTGAGGACCACGGCCTCGTCCGGCGCCTCCTCGGCGACCAGGGCGCGGAAGTCGGTGAGCAGTGCGTCGTCGATCGGGCGGGCGGTCTCGGTGACCCACGGCGCCGCCCAGACCCGGACCCGGTCCACGCCGGGCAGCAGGTCCGCGGCGGGCGCACCCTGCGGCCCGCACAGCATCGTCACGTGGGACGCGCCGGCGGCCACGGCCCGGACGGCGGGCCCGGCGACGAGGACGTCGCCGAACGAGTCGAGCCGGACGACGAGGACCCGGGGTCCGGTCCTCACGACCGCACCGCCCGCACGTGGTCGAGGACGAGCGCCACGGCGTCCTCGATCGTCGCCGCGACCGTCGGCGCGGCGTCGACCTCCTCCTGCCGGGTGCGCGGCGTCGGGACCAGGACGGCCTGGGCGCCCGCGGCCAGAGCGGCGCCGACGTCCGCGCCGATGTCGCCGACGACCACGAGCTCGGACGGGTCGAGGCCGAGTCGTCCGGCCGCGTCGAGGACCATCCCGGGCCGCGGCTTCCGGCACGCGCAGTCGTCGTCGGCGTCGTGCGGGCAGACGCACCACACGTCGAAGGGTCCGACGAGTTCGTCCACCCGGGCGTTCGTGGCGTCGACCTGCTCGCGCGTCGCCATCCCCTTCGCGATCACCGACTGGTTCGTGACGACCCCGAGCGCCAGCCCGGCGGCACGGGCACGTGCCACTGCTCGACGCGCGCCGGGGACGGGCACCACCCGGTGCGGGTCGGCGTTGTACGGGACGTCGATGACGAGCGTGTCGTCCCGGTCGAAGAGGAGACCGCGCACGGTGCGGTCCGGAGCGAGGGCCATGCTCCTGACGTACCGACCGCGGGCCGGTGGCGGGTTCAGGAACAGCCGCGGAACGCGTTCCCGGACGGGCGGGCGGGGGCGTCCGTCTACCGTCGGCGCGGTGACCGCCGTCGACACCCTGCCCCCGTCCGACGGGCGCCCCGAGCTGCTCGTGCTCCGCGCCATCAAGCTCGGCGACCTGCTCGTCGCCGTGCCCGCACTGCACGCGCTGCGCCGCGCCTTCCCGGACCACCGGATCTCGCTCGCGACGACGGCCTGGCTGGCGCCCGTCGTGGAGCTCGTGCCCGACGTGGACGTGCACCTCGCCCAGCACGGTCTGGACCACCCGATCGGCGCACCCGCGGGCGCGGTCGACGTGGCCGTGAACCTGCACGGCGCCGGGCCGGAGTCGTCCGACCTCGTCGCCGCGCTCGGTGCCCGTCGGGTGATCGGCCACGCCGACCCCACGAACGGCTTCGACGGACCGGAGTGGCCCGACGCGGTGCACGAGCGCGACCGCTGGGCCGAGCTGCTCCGGTGGCACGGGATCGAGGCCGACCCCGACGACGTCGCGATCGCCCGTCCCGACGCGCCGCCGGTCGCCGAGGGTGCCGCGGTCGTGCACGTCGGTGCGTTCCACGGTGCGCGGCACTGGCCGACGGACCGCTTCGCCGCCGTGGTGCGCGGACTGCGCGAGCGCGGCCTCGACGTGGTGCTGACGGGAGGCGCGGACGACGTCGAGCGCGCCGCCGCCGTCGCGCAGGCGGCCGGGCTGGCGCCGGGGGCGATCCTGGCCGGCGTGCTCGCACTGCAGGACTTCGCGGGCGTGATCGCGGCCGCACGGCTCGTCGTGACGGTCGACACCGGCGCCGCGCACCTCGCGTCCGCCTACGGCGTCCCGTCGGTGGTCGTCTTCGGTCCGGCGCCGCCGGAGGCGTGGGGGCCTCCGGCCTCCGGTCCGCACGTCGTCCTCACCGACGCCTCGGTGCGGCGCGGCGACGTCTTCGCCGAGGACCCGGACCCCGCGCTGCTCGCCATCGGGCCCGACGACGTGCTCGCCGCGGTGGACTCGCTCGGCGTGACCGACCCGTCCGCGGCCCGGTAGCGTCGACGGAGAGCGACCCGGACGCGCCGGGTGCTCGCGAGGAGGCGCACGTGTTCGAAGCCGCGAACATCCGGGACTGGATCGGCCTGCCGGTCGTCGACGAGGCGGACGACAAGGTCGGGACGCTCGAGAGCATCTACTACGACACCGCGACGTCCGAGCCCGCCTTCGGCGCGGTGACGACGGGGATGGTCGGCTTCCAGAAGCTCCTGTTCGTGCCCCTGACCGGAGCCCTCGTCGCGCCGAAGCACCTGCGTGTCGCGTACCCGAAGAAGACCATCAAGGCCGCGCCGACGATCGCGACCGACGGCGAGCTCGACGCTTCGCTGGAACCGGAGGTCTACCAGCACTACGGGCTCGAGTACCGCACCGGCAGCGGGGGAGAGCGGCGCCTGGGTCGTCGCTGATCGCGGCGCCCGGTCGGTCGCTGACCGCGGCAGCCGGGTCGACCGGTTAGCCTGGTCCGTCCGACCCGTCCCTGGAGGCCGAACCTGCTCCGCTCCGTCCGCTCGACGCTGCTCGCCGTGGTGGCGGCCTTCGTCGTGCTCGCCGGATCGGTCGCCGGTGGTGGTGCGGCGTCGGCTGCACCGATGTGGCCGGTCCCGCAGCCCTACCCGGTGACCGGTGTGCCGGCGGAGACGCTCGCGGACATCCCGCCGGGCAGCGAGTACGTCGCGCTCGGCGACTCGTACTCCGCGGGGTACGGGCTGTCCGACCCGACGCACCTGCCGACGAGTGCGTGCGGGCAGTCCGCCCAGGACTACCCGCACCGCATCGCCGCGCGCTTCGGGCTCGCCCTCACCGACGTCACGTGCGGTGGCGCCACGAGCGACGACGTCACGAGCGGCTTCCAGTTCAAGGGCGTGCCCCCGCAGATCCGGTCGCTGTCCGAACGCACCCGCCTGGTGACGCTGACGATCGGCGGGAACGACGCCGACCTCTTCGGCACGGCGGCGTCCTGCCTCGCGCTCTCGGCGAAGGGCCCGGTGTTCTCCGGACGCGACGCACCGTCCTGCCGGAGCACGCTCGTGACCGACGGCGAGGACCTGCTCGGCACGAAGATCGAGTCCCGCGTCGCCCTCGGCATCGCCGACACCCTCGCCACGGTCAAGGAAGCCGCGCCGAACGCGACGATCCTCTTCCTCGGGTACCCGGCGATCTTCCCGGACGCCGACCACACGCCGAAGGGCGGCTGCTTCCGGTCCGCCCTCGACCTCGGGACGCTCGCGGGTTCCTTCCCGACGAACTCGTACCCGTTCACGAACACCGACGTGCGGTACCTGCACGGCGTGCAGGAGGCGCTGAACGACGTCTCGGCGTCGGCGGCACGGGCGGCCGGGGTCCGGTTCGTGGACGTGTTCTCGTCCACCCAGGCGCACTCGGCGTGCGCGACGAAGAAGCCCTACGTGTCGGGCGTCTCGCTCGACGGCACCGGCGACCTGCGGCGGATCGACCTCGAGCCGGGAGCCCTGCACCCGAACACGCGGGGCGTCGCCTACCTCACGAAGCGCGTGGCGGCCGCCGCGCGCGACCTCGCCGGCTGACCGGTCGCGGCGGGGACCTCCGCGCTGCCGACGTCGTGTGCGCCGTGCGCCGCCCGTGGGACCACGCACACCGGCGACGCGGTCTCCCGCAGGACGTCGTGCAGCACCGACCCCGAGAGCGCCGTCACGTGCCCGAGGCCGAGCACGACGAGCGAGGCACGGCGGGTGTGCGCGGCGATCGCGTGCCCTGGGTGCCCCTCGACGAGCAGCGGGTGGAACCGGACGCCGGGGTACCGCGCGGTCAGGGCCGTCGTGACCCGCTGCAGCAGCTCGGCGTTCCGGGTGCGCCACCGCATCGGGTCCTCGGCGAAGTCCGTGAGGCCCGTGCGGGTCAGCACCGGCATCTCCCAGGCACGCAGGAGCGTCACGCGACGGTGGAGTCGGTGCGCCTCGTCGACGGCGATCGCGAGGGCGCGTTCGTCGATCGGCTCCTCGACCGCGAGGACGACGTCGCCGTCGATCGGGTGCGGTCCCTCCGGCACGACGACCGTCGGCACCGCTGCACGTTCGGCGACCCGGGCCGGGTCCCCACCCGCCGTCGAACCGCGCCGGCCGCGGAAGGTCCCGACGACGAGGAGATCGCCACCGTCCGACTCCTCGACGAGTGCCGCGGCGAAGGGCCCGGCGTGCCGACGCACCTCGACCCGGACGTCGGGCATCGCCGTGCGGGCAGCGTCCGCCAGGGCGTCGGCCACGCGCTTGCCGTCGGGTCCGGTGCGCCCTTCGATCGCCGGGTCCACGCCGATGACCCGGATGCGCTCGATGCCCGTGCCGACCCGGGACGTGACCCAGTGCAGGGCTTCCTCGTGCGGCTTCGCCGCGTCGGCGGCCAGTGTGACCGTCGTCCACCGTTCGTCCATCCCGATCGACCTCCTCGTCCGGGGTCCTCCGGGGGCGTCGCCATGGCGCTCCTTGCGCTGCAAACTACTCCCGTTGCCCGCTGTGTCGCCGTTGCCCGCTGTGTAGCCTCGCGGTGTGGTGTTGAGCGCTGGACTCCTGCTGTACCGGGCCGACGACGCCGGCGTGCAGGTCTGGATCGCGCACATGGGCGGGCCGTTCTGGCGGAACCGCCCGCGCGCGTGGTCGATCCCGAAGGGGATCGTCGAGGGGGACGAGGACCCGCTCGACACCGCACGGCGCGAGTTCGCCGAGGAGATCGGGGTCGCCGCACCGGACGGACCGGTGACCGACCTCGGCGAGGTGCGGCAGGCGTCCGGCAAGCGCGTGCGGGTGTTCGCGGTCGACGCCCCGGGCTTCTCGGTCGATCGGGTGCGGTCGAACACGGCGCGGATCGAGCTGCCGCGGGGCTCCGGACGGTTCGTCGAGGTGCCGGAGGTCGACGACGCACGCTGGGTCCCGATCGACGAGGCGCGGTCGATGGTCGTCGCGGGACAGGTCGCGGCGCTGGACCGGCTGACCGCGGAGTGACCGGCTCCGGGCGCGTGTCACGAACACGTCTCGGTGTGGACGGACTTCGCGGTCGCTGGATAACCTGAGCGAGCGTCGTGGTGAGGCGGCGCCGAAACAGGGGAGTTCCACATGCGGCGTTGGCGCGCAGTCACCGCAGGGCTGACCGGGATCGTGCTCGGAGCGGGTCTGGCGATCGGGGGCGCCACGAGCGCGTCCGCCGCGCCGGCCGGCCACTGGGGCACGTTCACCGTCAGCGGGTCGAGCAAGGCCTACACGGGCACGATGACACTGCCGGGGTTCCCGGCGACGACGTTCACGTCGAACTCACGGCAGTCCACCGTGATCAGCGGTGCCTCGACCTGGCAGGGGCCGTCGACGGGGCCGGGCGCGGTGTACGGCTCGAGCCGCGGGAACACCTACATCAACCAGCGTCCGAACGCCGACTCGCCGACCGCGTCGGCAGCGTCGACCACGACCTACACCTTCGACGGTGCGACCCCGGGCAACGGCAGCTGGTCCTTCGTCCTCGGTGACGTCGACGCCGATCAGGCGACGATCTCCGCGACCGTCCAGGGCGGCGCAGCGGCGACCGCGGCACAGCTCGGCTACCAGAGCTCGTACAACTCGTGCTCATCCGTCTCCGCCGGCGGATGGAGCTGCCCGGCCGATCCGGGCGGGGTCCCTGCTGGCCAGGACGCCCCCACGTGGGACGCCGCGACCCGGACCCTGACGGGGAACGCGGCCGCCAACGACACCTCCGGCGCGACCGCGTGGTTCACGCCGACGGTCCCGCTCGAGACCCTGACGATCACCTACCAGCAGCGCAGCGGGTTCCCCGTCTACCAGACCTGGTTCGCCAACCGGACGGCGGCGATCACCGGCACCGCGACGCTCGACGACACCCCGATCCCCGGCGCGACCGTCACGGTGCAGGCACCCCGCGGCACGCTCTACACGACGACCACGGGCGCCGACGGCACCTACTCGTTCCCGGAGCTCCCGGTCATCGGCGGCTACACCGTGACGATCACGCCGCCGCCGAACGCCGACGGCACCCCGTCGGCGACGACGTCCCTCAACACGGTCCCGGGCGGTGCCGACCAGGTCGTGGACTTCCCGTTCACCGCACCACAGGGCACCACGTCGGTCATCGGCACCGTGACCGACGCCGACGGCAACCCGGTGTCGAACGTCCCCGTGGTGATCGTCGACCCGTCCGACGGCGAGGAACTCGTCAACACGACGACGAACAGCGACGGCGTCTACACCGGTTCCGACCTGCCCGCCGGCACCGACCTCGGTGTCTCGGTCGGCGACGAGGACCCGACGACGATCACGACCGGACCGGCCGGTGGCGACCCCACCGCGCTCGACCCGATCGAGGCCCCCGCCGCGGTCATCGCGACCGTCACCGGTGTCGTCAGCCTCGACGGCGCTCCCGTCGCGGCCGGTCAGGTCGTGGAGCTGCTGCAGGGCACCACCGTCGTGGCCTCGACCACCACGGACGCCTCGGGCCGCTACACGTTCCACACCGCGGCCGGCACGTACACCGTCCGCACCACCGTCCCGGAGCCCGGCGCGACCGGCCCGACCCAGAACACCGGGGTCACCGTCGCCGGTGGCGCGAGCGCGGAGTCGGACCTGCCGTTCGCGACGCCCGCGGCGCCGGTCGTCACGACCACGGACCAGCCCGGCACGGTCACCGACACGAACGGCGACCCGGCCGCGGGCGTCGACGTCGTCGCGACCCCGACCGACCCGGAGGCCGGCGACCCCGTCCGGACCACCACGGGCACGGACGGGACGTTCGACCTCACCGGCCTCACGCCCGAGACGGAGTACACCGTCGAGGTCGACGGCGCGGACCCGGTGACGATCACCACGCCCGCGAGCGGTTCGGCCGCGGCGCTGGCGATCACGGTCCCGGCCGCCGTCGTGACCCCGACCCCGACGCCCACGCCGTCGGCTCCCGCTCCGGCACCGACCCCCGGCGGTGGTTCCGGCACGACGCCGATCTCGTCCGGTGGCGGATCGACCACCGGCGGCGCGCTGGCGTACACGGGCGCCGACCTGACGCCGGGGCTCATCGCGGCGGGCGTGCTCGTGCTGCTCGGCGGCGGGCTGCTGACGTTCCGTGCGGTGCGCAACCGCCGCCGGACGTCGCACCTGCAGGACTGACCGCACGACGACGGGGCGGGGCCGGCGCTGCCGGTCCCGCCCCGTCGTGCGTGCGGGCCGCTGCCCACCGCGTGCGAGGTCCCGCCCAGTCTCGCGCGCGGCGCGCTGCACGCACCGTGCGAGGCCCTGCGCAGCGTGCCCGACTCCCAGCCCCGCACTGAGCACGCGACCTCGCACCTTGCCGCTCCGTCCGCAGACCGTGCGGTGCGCACCGGGCGCACGCCGCGCCTCCCGTGCCGCGCGCCTCACGCACCGGGACCACGCCGCGCAGCCCACACCGCGCCGCCCACACGCAACGTGCGAGGTCCCGCGCACCGTGCTCGGCTCCCGGCCCCGCACGGAGCGCGGAACCTCGCACACTCCCGCCCCGTCGTGCGTGCGGGGCGCCTCAGCGCCGCCGACGCGTCGGCACCGACCCCGTCGCCACCGCGACCGACCCCGTCAGGGTCTGGATCGCCCGCGACACCACCGGCACCGAGGTCGTGACGACCGCGAGCGACGACGTGATCGCCTCGATCGACGAGGTCGACAGGTGCTCCTGGTTGTGCGTGTGCACCGGGAAGCCCCGACGCGCCGCGATCACGACGCCGAGCGACCCGACCAGCACGACGGCCCCGGCGAACGGCATGAACTGCAGCCCGACGACGCCGAGTGCCTGGCCGCCGATGGCCGCGCCGCCGGCGATGCCGATGTTCGACGCACCGTTGATGAGCGCACCCGCGATGTCGGGCGAGACACCGCCGGAGCGGATCGCCGCGGCCATGAAGAGCGTGCCGGTGGTGCCGTTCGCGGCCATCCACACGCCGGCGACGACCATCGTGCCGAGCAGCGACCCGTGTACGAACGGCAGCACCGCGAACGCCGCTGCCATCACGGCGACGGCCGCGATGAGCGTCTGCCGCGGAGCCCGGTCGACGAACATGCCGGCGAGCCAGAGACCGACGACACCCGTGCCACCGAGGACGAGCAGCGCCCCGCTCACCATGTCGGCGTCGAGCCCGGCGTCGATCGCGTACGGCCCGATGTACGTGTAGACGACGTAGTGCCCGGCGAAGAGCAGGAGGTCGGCGATCACGACGGAGAGCAGGCCGGTGCGGGCCCAGGCCTTCGGGGAGCCGATGTGCGGCGACGAGGCCCCGCGGACGCTCGGCAGGAACAGGAGCGCGACGACGGCCAGTGCCGCTGCGGCGACGGCGACGGCACCGACGGCCGGGCGCCACCCGATCGACTGCGCGACCCAGGTCGCCACGGGCACGCCGATGACGAAGCCGAGCGAGCTGCCGGAGTACACGAACGCGATCGCACGACCGGCGAGACGCGGCGGCACGATGCGCGTCGCGTAGGCCGAGGCGACCGAGAAGAAGAGCGCGTGTGCGACGCCGCCGACGATGCGGCCGGCGCAGACCACCGCGAAGGACGGCGCGAGCGCGATCATCACGTTCGACACCGTGTAGCCGATGAGCGTCGCCACGAGGACGGTCTTGCGGGGAAGCCGGGCGGTGAAGGACGTGAGCGGCAGCGCGAGGATCGCCACGGCGGCGGCGTACACCGTCACGACGATGCCCATGGTCGACTCGGAGACGCCGAGGTCGGCGCTCATGGTGCCGAGCAGCCCGACCGGCATGAGCTCGGTCGTGATCGCGAAGAACGTCGCGAGCCCGAGCACGGCGATGCCGACGATCGACTGCGTGGTGACGGTGATCGGCCGCGTGTTCGTCGACACGGCCGAGGTGGTGGTGTTGGTGGACACGATGCTGACCTCCTCCGGGGAACGGCGGAGCGCGCGTCGGTGTCGACGTGACGACGACCGGACCGGACGGTGCCGGCCGACGATGCGCGCTCGCTGTGGTGTGTGGATTGTGGGTACGACTCCACGGCGAGTGCGCTCTTCCAGTGTTGCACGCTGCAGCGAGGAGATGCGAGGGCCTTCGCCGAGAAAGTCCTAGGAGCGCTCCAACGCCGTCAGTGCCGAGACATTCCCGATCAGTTCTCGTTCGTCACGGTGCCCTGCACCCCACCGCCCCGGAGGCTCAGCGTCAGCGTGCCGCTCATCGACTGCGCCGACAGCGAGACCGACCCGTGCAGCGCGTCCTGCCGCGGGTAGCACGCGGACGTCGACTCCAGCCGGTTCGCCGTCGCGACGAGGCAGATCGTCGAGCGGTCCGTCCCGACGCCGGCCCACACGCTCCAGGGGGTCTCGAACGAGCCGCCGTCGAGCGCGCGGTTCGTGAAGATGAGCCGCGTCGTCCGGAGCGTGACCGGCGCCTCGACCGGTCCCGGCAACTGGTCGGCGTAGGTCTGCGGCGCGTCCAGCAGGTCCTCGAGCGTGATCGTCCCGGCACTCGGCGTCACGCTCGGCGCCGCCGCCGGGTCCGGCCTCGAGGTCCCGACCACCGTCCCCGCCGCGAACGCCACACCGACGGCCGCCGCGACGCCCAGCCCGATCCAGACCCGTGGCCGGGTGGTCCAGAGCACCCGTGCGGCTCGCGTCCGCCAGGCGCCGATGCGGTCCAGGAGGCGCGACCCGCCTCCGCCACGGTCAGCCGGCTCCTTCTCGTGGTCCGGTCCGTCGGCGACTCCACTCGTGTCGTCGGTCGCCGTCCGGTCGACCGGGCTCGGAGCACCCGCGGCGGCGGCAGCGCCCTGCGGTCCCGCGTGCGGTGTCCGCGGCCCCGGTGTCGACGGCACCGAGACCGGACCCGGTGCCGGCGTCGCCATCTGGTCAGCGGCGGCTCCCGAGGAACCGGCGAGGGGCCGCGCGCCGCCGGTGTGGAACGGGTTCGTCGTGCCCGAAGTGACGGCCCGGTCGGAGCCGGCCGCGGAGGTCGGACGCGACCGTCCCGTCGACCGGGCCCGCGGGGAGACGGGAGCCGCGCCTCCTGGACCGCGCCGTCCTCGGCCGAGCCGTTCGAGGGCCAGCCGCGCTGCGGCCGCGTCGGTCTCGGACGCGGCACCACCCCATGCGAGCGCCTCGAGCCGTGCTCGTTCTGCTGCCACGTCGTCGTCGGCCATGCGCACTCCCGGTCCGGTCGCACTGTCCGCCCATCGTCCCACCGGCGCCGTGCGGGCGCGCACCCAGTTCGCGGGGCGTAGACGGGGGTCATGAGCGACAAGCACGATCCCGACCCCGAGACCCTCGAGCCGCTGAGCCACGACACGCAGTCCGGGGAGGCCGACTACGTCGCGACGAGCCCGGGCGGGACGGGCACCGAGCGGCACGTCCCCCTGCCGGACGAGGAGCAGGGCCGCGGCACCGAGTACGACCCCGTCGACCAGGGCCCGCAGCAGGAGGGTCAGGGCGGCTGACACGCCCGCCGCCCGACCGCGACGTCAGGCGAGCACGCGCCGCAGCACCGCACGTTCGCCGAGCGTCCACGCGGCACTCGTGACGACGTAGAGCGCGGCGGCCAGGGGCGCGATCGCGGCGAACACCACCGTGACGAAGGGCGCCCACCGGCTGATCGCCGCCGTCGCAGCCGCTCCCGGCACCGCGGCGTCCGGCACCGCCGCCGGGTTCCACCGCAGGTTCGCCCGCCGGGTGAGCTCGACCACGAGGGCGAGCACGGCGAGCAGGAGCACCACGACCCACGCGTGCCACCAGAGCGGCGAGGTCACGACGACCACGAGCGAGTGCCCGAGCGGGACGCCCGCGAGCGTGGCCGTCAGCAGGGTGTTCACCGTGCCGTCGATCGAGGCGTGCGTGAACAGCGTGTACACGAGCGACAGCACCGGCGCCTGGGCGAGGACCGGCAGGCACCCGGCGAGCGGCGAGACCTTCTCGTTCGTGTACAGCTCCTGCATCGCACGCTGCAGCCGTTCGGCGTCCTTCGCGTGGCGCTCCCGGAGCGCGGCGATCTGCGGGGCGAGGCGTCGGCGGTCCCGTTCCGCGCGGACCTGCAGCACGGCGAGCGGGACGAGCACGGCTCGGACCACGAGGGTGAGCAGCACGACGGCGACGGCGGCGGCGAGCCCTCCGGCGACGGGGGAGAGCGCCGCGGTGGCGGCGGCGAGGAGGTCGGCGCCGCCGTGCAGCAGCGGCCCGACGAGGGGCAGGGTGGTGAGGTCCATGACGTTCCGATCGGTTCGGTGGGAGGGGTCGCGTGTACGGCCCGTCCACCGGTCGGTGGTCAGGGCCTCAGGCGACGGCTCCCGGTGCCCGGGGTCGGGCGTGCCCGTCGGCGTCCGGGTGACTCCATGCGATCCGCGTCACGAGGTCGGCCGGGGCGCGCGACGACAGCGATCGGACCGGCACCAGGCCGAGGACGATCGCGAGGACGCCGGCGACCAGGACCGCGACCGCCACGGCCGTGAGTCCGAGCGCGGCCACCGCGAGGAGCGGGACGGCACCGACCGACGGGTCGCCGAGCACCATCGCGGCGGTGGCGCGCAGCAGGAGTTCGACGGCGGTCATGGTCCGTTCAGGGTAACGCCCGCGCGCCGTCGTGGGGGAAGTGGCTGGTCACGGCAGGATCGTGCCCATGACCGCAGGTTCGCCGAGCACCCCAGCGACCGCCGCCCTCGAGCGGGCAGGGGTCGCGTACACGCCGCACGTGTACGAGCACCACGAGACCGCCACGAACTTCGGCGAGGAGGCCGCGGCCGCCCTCGGGCTCCGCGAGGAGCAGGTGTTCAAGACCCTCGTGGTGTCGGTCGACGGTGCCCTGGCCGTGGCGATCGTCCCGGTGGCAAACCGGCTCGACCTCAAGGCGATCGCGGCTGCCGTCGGCGGGAAGAAGGCGACGCTCGCGGACCCGGCCCTCGCCGAGAAGCGCACGGGCTACGTGGTGGGCGGGATCAGCCCGGTCGGGCAGAAGACGAAGCTGCCGACCGTGGTGGACGAGTCGGCGCTGTCCTACCCGAGCATCTTCGTGTCCGGCGGGCGTCGCGGCTTCGACATCGAGGTGTCCCCGGCGGACCTCGTACGCATCACCGAGGCGACCGCAGCACCGATCGCGCGGACCTGAGCCGGGTCGCCGCAAGTTTCTTCCACGACCGGGAATGACCCGGTCCCTCCTGCGTTGCATTGAGTCGAAGGCACTCAAGTTCCCAGGAGGTCCCTTTGCCAGCAACGTTCGGCCCGACCGGCGGCAACGACTCGTTCGACGAGTTCCTCGCCCGCCTGCTCGCGGCACAGGACTCCGGCGCCCAGCGATCCGTACCGCTGGGACGCCCGGTCGACATCACGCGACTGCTCAGCCGTCGCACCCACGAGCTGCTCCAGCGCACCGCGGAGTTCGCGGCCGAGCAGGGCCAGCACGAGATCGACGCCCTGCACGTCCTGCACGTGCTCGTCCGCACCGACCCGTTCACCGCGGTCCTCCGGCACGCCGGGGTCGACCCCGAGCAGTTCGCGGACGAGGTCGAGCAGCGCCTGCCGATGGCGCGCGAACCCCGCCAGCAGCCCGACGGTCGCCCGGCCCTCACCGGGACCGCGCAGCGGATCCTGCTCGAGGCCACCCAGGCCGCCCGCGGGTTCGGCAGCACCTACACCGATCCCGAGCACGTCTTCTTCGCGCTCGTCATGGACCAGGACACCGTCACCGGGCAGCTGCTCGCCAGTGCCGGCGTCACTCCGCAGGTCATGCAGGACTACGCCGCGCAGGCCGCGGCGGCCGCCAGGGAGGGGCGCACGATGCCCACGAGCACCGACCAGACCACCGGCACCGAGAGCGACACCCCGACGCTCGACCAGTTCGGCACCGACCTCACCGAGCGGGCCCGCGACGGCCGCATCGACCCGGTGATCGGCCGCGCCGACGAGATCGAGCAGACCGTCGAGATCCTGCTCCGTCGCACCAAGAACAACCCCGTCCTCATCGGCGAGCCCGGCGTCGGCAAGACCGCCATCGTCGAGGGGCTCGCCCAGCGCATCGCCGACGGCGACGTGCCCGTGCTGCTCCAGGGCAAGCGCGTGGTCGCCCTCGACCTCGCCGGCATGCTCTCCGGCACGCGTTACCGCGGCGACTTCGAGGAGCGCCTCACGAAGGCGATGGACGAGATCGCAGCGCACGCCGACGAGCTCATCGTCTTCGTGGACGAGCTGCACACCGTCGTCGGCGCCGGTGGTGGCGGCGAGGGCGGTTCGATGGACGCCGGCAACATCCTCAAGCCCCGGCTGGCCCGTGGCGACCTGCACATGGTCGGCGCGACCACGCTGAACGAGTACCGCCGGATCGAGAAGGACGCCGCACTCGAGCGTCGCTTCCAGCCGGTCACGGTGGGGGAGCCGAGCGTCGAGGACGCCGTCGCGATCCTGACCGGACTCGCCCCGCGCTACGAGGAGCACCACAGCGTCACCTACACGCCGGACGCCCTGCGCGCCTCGGTCGAGCTCTCGCACCGCTACGTCACCGACCGGCACCTGCCGGACAAGGCCATCGACCTCATCGACCAGGCCGGCGCACGTCGTCGCCTGGCCCTGTCGGGCGACGTCGACGTCGAGGCGCTCCGCGCACAGGTCGCGACCCTCACCGCGTCGAAGGACGCGGCCGTCGCCGAGGAGCACTACGAGGAAGCGTCGCGCCTGCGCGACGAGATCGACGGACTGGAGGCGCGGATCACCGCCGCCGGGTCGGCCGACGCAGGTCGCGCCTCCGGTCCGGAATCCGTGGGCACCTCGATCACGGAGGAGGACATCGCGGCCGTCGTGTCGCGTGCCACCGGGATCCCGGCGACCCGCCTGACGCAGGGCGACCGCTCCCGGCTCGCCGCGCTCGAGGACGAACTCCACGAGCGCGTCGTCGGGCAAGACGACGCCGTGCGGGCGATCGCGACCGCGGTGCGGCGCAGCCGGACCGGCATGGGCGACCCCCGTCGTCCGGTGGGCAGCTTCCTGTTCCTCGGTCCGACCGGTGTCGGCAAGACCGAGCTCGCGAAGGCGTTGGCCGGGTCGCTGTTCGGCGACGAGTCGGCGATGCTGCGCTTCGACATGAGCGAGTTCGGCGAGCGGCACACCGTGTCGCGGTTGGTCGGCGCCCCTCCCGGGTACGTCGGCTACGACGAGGCCGGGCAGCTGACCGAGCGTGTCCGTCGGAACCCGTACTCGGTCGTCCTGCTCGACGAGGTCGAGAAGGCGCACCCGGACGTGTTCAACCTGCTGCTGCAGGTGCTCGACGACGGTCGCCTGACGGACGGCCAGGGCCGCACGGTGGACTTCCGGAACACGGTCGTGATCATGACGTCGAACATCGGCTCGGAGTTCCTCGCGTCGCGCTCCGGTGCACTCGGCTTCGCGCCGGTCGGCGCGGGGGACGGGTTCGCCGAGGACGACCTGCGCGCCCGGGTCATGGGCAAGCTCCGTGAGGCGATGCGGCCGGAGTTCATCAACCGCATCGACGAGATCGTGCTGTTCCGCAAGCTCGACCGCTCGCAGATCGAGTCGATCGTGTCGCTCCTGCTCGAGGACACCGCGCTCCGCCTCGTCGCCCAGGGGATGACCCTGACGGTCACGGACGCCGCGGTCGGGTGGCTCGCCGAGCACGGCTACGAGCCGGAGTACGGCGCCCGTCCGCTCCGTCGGTTGATCCAGCGCGAGGTCGACGACCGCATCGCGAGCCTCGTGGTCGACGAGGCCGTGGCCGAGGGCGACACCGTCCGGGTCGACGTGGTCGACGGCGCGCTCGACGCCACGGTCGCGGTCCCCGCCGCGGTCTAGGCACCTCGTCCGCATCGAACGCCCCGGTACCCCTCGTGGGACCGGGGCGTTCTGCGTGTCCGGCGTTCCCGAACTGTTCGGGAATGCAATTCCGGACGAATCTCGAGAAAAGGGTTGCGCGGGGAATACCGGTGTGGATAGTGTTCACGAGCAGCAATCACCGCGTCAGCACGAGACCGAGAGGGGGCCTGACCATGATGTTCACCGAAACGACTCCGTTCCGTGGAATCCGTACGTCCGGCGGCACCCCGATCCGGGTCCGCTGACACGGGGCGTCCCACACCAGTCGCATCTCCGACCGGCCCGTCCGCGCTGAGGTCCTCCTCGCAGTCCGGTGCCGTTCCGACCCTCGGTCGCACTCGCCCGTCGCCCTCGTGGTGACGCACTCGGCGCGTGCCCGACACCGGTCGTGAATGTCGGTGGCTGGTGCGACGCTCCTTCCATCGGCAGCAATTCCTGACCGCACCCGTCGTGCATTCTTCGACGGGGCGCGGAATGCATTCTCCCGCATTCATCTCCCTTGCCCGCGTTCCGGGCAGTACTGCCATGCCCTGGCAGTCGTCGTCACGCCTGAAAGGCACCACCTTGTCAACGAAGACCGTCAACCGTCCCCCCGATACCCGTGCGGTGCGCCGTCGGGTCTCGCTCTCCGACCGCATCGCACTCCGCATCGGGATGTCCCTGATCATCTGGAGTCGTCGGACGCACCACGTGCGTCCGTCGGTCGACCTCGAGACGCGCCGGCGCCTCGAACAGGAGCGCGCCGCCCGCGAGGTCGCGTGGCTCACGCAGGTCGGCATGCTCAACCGCTGGCGCTGAGCCGCGCGGCGCTGCGGCGGCGCGCGCGCCGCCCCGCGTCTGCCGCAGTGTGCGAGGTTCCGCTCTCCGTGCCCGGCCCCTGGCCCCGCACGGAGCGCGGGACCTCGCACACTGCCACGCGAACCGCGCCCCCGCGCCCTGCGCGCCCCACCGCGCACGGTGCGGGGCGGGTCGGGCGCACCCCGCGCCTCCCGTACCGTTGTCGGGTGACCGAAACCGCAGCTGCACTCGTCGAACGCCTCACCGCCATCGTCCCGGACTTCCCGTCGCCGGGGATCCTGTTCCGCGACGTCACGCCGGTGTTCTCCGATGCCGTCGCGTTCGGCCGCGTGTGCGAGGCACTCGCAGCACCCTTCGCGATCGGCGAGGGCTTCGCCGCCGTCGCCGGCATCGAGGCCCGCGGCTTCGCGCTGGCCGGCGGGATCGCCGCGCAGCACCAGGTCGGCGTCCTCACGGTCCGAAAGGCGGGCAAGCTCCCCGGCGAGGTCCTCAGCGAGCAGTACTCCCTCGAGTACGGCGAGGCCGAGCTCGAGCTCCGCCCCGGGCAGCTGCCCGTGGGCACGCGCGTGCTCGTGGTCGATGACGTCCTCGCGACCGGGGGCACCGCGGCCGCGACCGTGACCCTGCTCGAGCGCGCCGGCTACGAGGCGATCGGCTTCGCCGCGCTGCTCGAACTCGACGGCCTGTCGGGTCGCGAGCGCCTCGAACCGCGCCTGCCCGTGCAGACCCTCGGCGCCGTCCCCGCGTGAGCCTCGGCGGGCGCCCCGCGCACTAGTCTTGATCCACCATCCAACCGAGGAGTCCCATCATCGTGACCGAGTCAGTCGCCGCAGCGCCGGAAGGCGCGTCGCCGGACAACGCCGAGCCCGCAGCCGTGCCCCAGGCACCCGAGCCCCGCACCGCGACGACGACCACGACGGGCACCGAGCTGTTCGACGGCGTCCGCGGCGTCGTGGCGATCCGTGTCGCGGGTGTGCTCAAGGACCTCGCGGCCTCGGTCGACGCCGGTGACCTCGTCGAGCCGGTCACCCTCGACGAGCAGGACGGCCTCGACATCCTGCGCCACTCGGCCGCGCACGTCCTGGCGCAGGCGGTGCAGCAGATCAACCCCGACGCCAAGCTCGGCATCGGCCCGCCCGTCACCGACGGCTACTACTACGACTTCGACGTCGCCGAGCCCTTCACCCCCGAAGACCTCAAGGCGATCGAGAAGAACATGGACCGGATCATCCGGCAGGCCCAGCGCTTCCGCCGCGTCGTCGTCACCGACGAGGAAGCCCGCGAGCGCATGGCGGGGGAGCCCTACAAGCAGGAGCTCATCGGCCTCAAGGGTGCCGCGGACGCCGGCGACTCGGGCGAAAGCGTCGAGGTCGGTGCCGGCGAGCTGACGGTCTACGAGAACGTCGACCCGAAGACGGGCGAGGTCGTCTGGCAGGACCTCTGCCGCGGCCCGCACCTGCCGCACACCCGCATCATCGGCAACGCGTCGAAGCTCATGCGCGTCGCCGCGGCGTACTGGCGCGGCTCGGAGAAGAACCCGCAGCTCCAGCGCGTGTACGGCACCGCGTGGCCCGACAAGGACCAGCTCAAGGCCTACCTGCTCCGGCTGGAAGAGGCTGCGAAGCGCGACCACCGCAAGCTCGGCGCCGAGCTCGACCTGTTCTCCTTCCCCGACGAGATCGGGTCGGGCCTGGCGATCTTCCACCCGAAGGGCGGCATCATCCGCCGCGAGATGGAGGACTACTCGCGCCGTCGGCACGAGCAAGAGGGCTACTCGTTCGTCTACACGCCCCACATCACCAAGGGCGACCTGTTCGAGACCTCCGGGCACCTCGGCTGGTACAAGGACGGCATGTTCCCGGCCATGCACATGGACGAGGCGCGCGACGAGGACGGCAACATCACCCGCCAGGGCGCCGACTACTACCTCAAGCCGATGAACTGCCCGATGCACATCCTGGCGTACCGCTCGCAGGCCCGGTCCTACCGCGACCTGCCCCTGCGGATGTTCGAGTTCGGCACGGTCTACCGCAACGAGAAGTCCGGCGTCATCCACGGCCTCACCCGCGTGCGCGGCCTGACCCAGGACGACGCGCACATCTTCACCACGCAGGAGAAGATGAAGGAGGAGCTCACCACGACCCTCCAGTTCGTGCTGTCGCTGCTCCGTGACTACGGCCTCGACGACTTCTACCTCGAGCTCTCCACGAAGGACCCCGAGAAGTACGTCGGCGACGACGACGTGTGGGACGTCGCCACGAACACCCTGCGCGAGGTGGCGGAGGAGACCGGACTCGAGCTCGTGCCGGACCCCGCCGGTGCCGCCTTCTACGGCCCGAAGATCTCCGTGCAGGCCCGTGACGCCATCGGCCGCACCTGGCAGATGTCGACCGTCCAGCTCGACTTCAACCTGCCCGAGCGCTTCGGCCTCGAGTACGCGGCGGCGGACGGCACGCGGCAGCGCCCCGTCATGATCCACCGCGCGCTGTTCGGCTCGATCGAGCGGTTCTTCGGCGTCCTCACCGAGCACTACGCCGGCGCGTTGCCGGCCTGGCTCGCCCCGGTCCAGGTCGTCGCGATCCCGGTTGCAGCGGAGTACGGCGACTACCTCGACGAGGTCGTCGCGAAGCTGCGCTCGCACGGCGTCCGTGCCGAGGTCGACCACTCGGACGACCGCATGCAGAAGAAGATCCGCACGCACACGAAGCAGAAGGTGCCGTTCCAGCTCATCGCGGGCGGCGACGACCGCGACGCCGGCGCGGTCTCGTTCCGCTTCCGCGACGGTCGACAGGACAACGGTGTGCCCGTGGACGAGGCGGTCGAGCGCATCCTCACCGCGATCCGCGAGCGCGCGCAGGTCTGATGACTCCTCCAGGAGGCACGGATCCCGTCGGTGGGACCGGTCGCGTCGACGACGCGGCCGGTCCCACCGCCGTGCCCGCTCCCGACTCGTCGGGTCCGGCCGGTGCGGCTGGCGCCGGCGGGGCGGACGACCCGCTCGTGATCCGCGACGCCGCGACCGGCGCCGCGGTGCCCGATGCGTTCCAGCGCCTCTGGAACCCGCACCGGATGGCGTACATCGACGCCGGGCGCGAGGGCAGGGGCCGCGGCCACGACGACGACTGCCCGTTCTGCGAGGCTCCGCGCGGGTCCGACGAGGACGGTCTCATCGTCGCGCGGGGCGAGCACGCGTACGTCCTGCTCAACCTGTTCCCGTACAACAACGGGCACCTGCTCGTCTGCCCGTACCGCCACGTCCCGCTCTACGACGAGGCGACGCCGGACGAACTCCGCGAGATCGGCGAGCTCACCCAGACGGCGATGCGCGTCCTGCGTGCCGTGTCGCACTGCGACGGCTTCAACATCGGGATGAACCAGGGCGAGGTCGCCGGCGCCGGTGTGGCCGGCCACCTGCACCAACACATCGTGCCGCGGTGGCAGTCGGACGCGAACTTCTTCCCGATCATCGCGCGGACGAAGTCGATGTCCCAGCTGCTCGGCGAGACCCGCCGACTCGTCGCCGAAGGGTGGCCGTCGGAGCACTAGACTGTCGGCATCATGAGCGACAGCAGCAGCACCACGAGCACCCCCGGCACCTCGATCACCGGCTCGGACCGCGTCAAGCGCGGCCTCGCCGAGATGCTCAAGGGCGGCGTGATCATGGACGTCGTCGACGCCGAGCAGGCCCGCATCGCGGAAGAGGCCGGCGCGACCGCCGTCATGGCCCTCGAGCGCGTCCCCGCCGACATCCGCGCGCAGGGTGGCGTCGCCCGCATGTCCGACCCGTCGATGATCGAGGAGATCATCGCGAGCGTGTCGATCCCCGTCATGGCGAAGGCCCGCATCGGCCACTTCGTCGAGGCGCAGGTGCTGCAGGAGCTCGGCGTCGACTACATCGACGAGTCCGAGGTGCTGTCGCCGGCCGACTACGTCAACCACATCGACAAGTGGAACTTCACCACCCCCTTCGTCTGCGGTGCGACCAACCTGGGCGAGGCGCTCCGTCGCATCACCGAGGGCGCCGCCATGATCCGCTCCAAGGGCGAGGCCGGCACGGGTGACGTGTCCGAGGCCACCAAGCACATCCGCACGATCAACAAGGAGATCGCGGCGCTGCGCCACCTCAAGGAAGACGAGCTCTACGTCGCCGCGAAGGACCTGCAGGCCCCGTTCGACATCGTGAAGGAGGTCGCGCAGACCGGCAAACTGCCCGTGGTGCTCTTCACCGCCGGTGGCGTCGCGACCCCGGCCGACGCCGCGATGATGATGCAGCTCGGCGCGGACGGCGTGTTCGTCGGCTCCGGCATCTTCAAGTCCGGCGACCCGGCCAAGCGTGCCGCCGCGATCGTCAAGGCCACGACCTTCCACGACGACCCCAAGGTCATCGCCGAGGTCTCCCGTGGTCTGGGCGAGGCGATGGTCGGCATCAACGTCGCCGACGTCCCCGCACCGCACCGTCTCGCCGAGCGCGGCTGGTGAGCGCCCGGCCCCGCATCGGGGTCCTCGCGCTGCAGGGCGACTTCCGTGAGCACATCGCGTCGCTGACGGAACTCGGTGCCGACGTGCTGCCGCTCCGTCGCCCGGAGGAGATCGGCGCCCTCGACGGCGTCGTCATCCCGGGCGGGGAGTCCAGCGTCATGGACAAGCTCGCGCGTGCCTTCGGCGTGGCCGAGCCGCTGTCCGAGGCGATCCGCGGCGGGCTGCCGACCTACGGCACCTGCGCGGGCATGATCATGCTCTCCTCACGCATCGCCGCCGGCATCCCCGGGCAGCAGACGCTCGACGTGCTCGACACGACGGTGCGCCGCAACGCCTTCGGCAGCCAGAACGACTCGTTCGAGATCGACATCCCGATGCCGGCCCTCGGCGAGGCCCCGGTGCACGCGGTGTTCATCCGCGCGCCCGTGGTGGAGCAGTACGGCCCCGGGGTCGACGTCCTCGGCGCGCTCCCCGACGGGCAGGTCGTCGCGGTCCAGCAGGGTGCCGTCATCGCGAGTGCGTTCCACCCCGAGGTCGCCGGCGAGGACCGCTTCCACCGGCGCTTCCTCGACCTCGTCCGCGCCGCCTGACGCCGACCGGCCGGTCGCTCGACGGGGTCAGGCCACGCCGGCGGCGACCAGCACCTGCACCACGACGGCCCGGACGGCGCACACGCCGAACCCGAGGGCGATCACCGCGTACACGACGAGCCGAGCGCGCCGCGGCTGGGCCACGGCACGCAGGATCTCCGCCGCGCTCTGCAGCACGAACACCCGTGTGGCGAGCAGCAGCGGGACGGCGGCCACGGCCCACGTCCCCGTGGTCGGTGCCGCCAGCGCGACGATGCCCCAGGTCACGAGCGCGGCGAAGCCGGCGATGTACGCACCACCGCGGTCGTTCTCCTCCTTGCGACGCCGTCCGCGGTCGGCGACGAGCCCGTCCCACAGCCCGGACCGCACCTGACGACGGCGTTGCACGATCGTGGTGACGTCCTGCGCAGTGGACTGCAGCAGCAGCGCGACGGCGAGCACGGTGACGATGGTTGTGTAGCCGTCACCGGCGGGTGGGACGATGCCGGCGAGCAGGAGCACCGCTCCGGCGGCACCGGCGATCCAGGTGAGTGCCGCGACGCCGAGCACGACCGGCACGAGCGGGACCCGCCGCATCGTCCGGAGGAGCAGTCCGCGCGGGAACTTCGCGAACGAGTGCACCTCCACGAAGCAGACCCAGAGCGCCGCGATGCCGGTCAGGGTCCACCCGAGCGTCTTCGTGACGACGTTCGCACCGCCCCCGGCAGCGATGTGGGCGCCGAGCACCGTCACGACGAGGGACCAGGCGACGACGCCGACCGGCACGGACACGAGGCTCCAGAGCCCGTCGTCCACACGCCGGCGGGCCTCCCACGACGTCGGGTGCTGCGCGAGGACCCGAGCGGACTGCGCGACCCGCTCGGACAGCTGCAGGACCGACCCGGCCGCGAGCATCACCCACTCGTCGTTCGGGTCGAGCTCGAGTGCTCGGTCCATGGCCTCGCGAGCCCGTGGCGCGAGGGCCCCGTCGGTCCACGAGAGGGCGCGGTAGCACTGCGCCGCGTCGGCGAACAGCCGGGCGTCGTGGGGTGCGAGCTCGAGCGCGCGGTCGAGGGCCGCCGCGGACCGGGCGACGTCCGCCGTGGGCCACGCGGCTTCCTCCGCTGCGGACCGCTTCGCGTGCGACCAGCGTGTGTGTGCGAACGCCCACAGCAGGTGCGCGGTCGCCCAGTCCGGTCGGCGCTCGCGCAGTTCCTCGGCCGCGGCCTTCGCCGCCTGGCGCTCGTTCGCGTCGAGCATCGCGTTCACCCGGGCGGACAGGGCGGTGGCGTTGTCGGGGTCGAGCGCGAGGGCGCGCTCGGCGGCGGTGCGACTGGCGGCGTGGTCGTGGCGTGCGCGTTCCGCCCGTGCGAGCGTCGCCCACAGCCGCGGGTCGTCCGGTGTGCTCGCGACGGCGGCGGTGAGCACGGCCCGCGCCTCGTCCGGGCGTTTGAAGCCCAGGAGCGCGTCGGCGCGCTCGACCACGACGTCGACCGCGTCGGGCATCAGAGCTGCTTCTCCTCGCGGAGCCACTCGACCATGTCGTCGTACTCGCCGCTGCCGTTGGAGTACTCCGCGACGTTGCGGGCGGTCTGCACCCAGGGGCCGATCGACGGCTTGACCTCCTTGAGGGCGGCGCGCATGTCGTCCATCCGCATCGGCCGCACGGACCCGGTCCGGATCGACTCCGTCATCGCCTTCTCCGCCGCGGTGGTCACGAGGTGCTCCAGGTCGGCGCCGGAGAACCCCTTCGTGCGACGGACGAGGTCGCCGAGGTCGATGCCCTCGATCGGCCGTCGGCGGAGGTGGACACGGAGGATAGCCTCGCGGGCGTCGTCGTCCGGCGGACGGACGAGGACCATCCGGTCGAAGCGTCCCGGTCGCTTCAGCGCGGCGTCGACCTCCCAGGGGTGGTTCGTGGCCGCGAGGACGTAGACGCCGTCGTTCTGCGAGTCGACCCCGTCCATCTCGACGAGGATCTGGTTGACGACGTTCCGGAACGACGAGAACGTGTTCCCGCTCCGCTTCGCGCCGATCGCGTCCATCTCGTCGAAGAACAGCACGGCCGGCGCGTGCTCGCGGGCCGTGCGGAACACCCGGTGGATGTTCTTCTCGCTCTCGCCGATGAACCGGTCGAGCACGTCGCTGAGCGTGACGGAGATGAAGTGCGCCCCGAGCTCGCCGGCGATCGCGCGGGCGAGGAACGTCTTGCCGCAGCCGGGCGGACCGTACAGCAGCAGGCCGCCGCGGAGCTTCTTGCCGAACGCGGCCGCGATCTCGGGGTGCGCCATCGGCTGCAGGAACGACTCGTCGATCCGCCGCTTCACGACCTCGAGCCCGCCGACGTCGGCGAGTCGGACGGTCTCGCGGCGCAGCTCCGCCACCGGGTCGGCGTCCTCGGCGGTCTCGGCGGCCTCGGCCACGAGCTCCTCGTCGTGCTCGGCCACGACCCGCTCGACGAACGGCGGCTCGGTCGGGTTCGCGATCGACGCTTCGAGCTCGGACCAGTCGATGTCCTCGTGCCGGTCGCTCGGTGCCGGCGGCGCCGCTGCCGGAGCCGCGGCTGGCGTCGATCCCGGCGGCTCCGATGCCGCGAGGGCCGCGCGCCGGACGACCGCCGTCGCCGCCTCGTCCTCCGGCGCCTCGCGCAGCACGACGCTCGCCTGCTCGATCGCCTCGCCGTGCCGGCCGGCGTCGGCGAGCAGCTCGGCGTAGCGGACCCGGAGGGTCCGGTCGTCGGGGAGCGCCTGGACGGCGGCCTCGAGTGCGGACAGCGGATCGGTCATGCGTTCCCCCTGGTCGTCCCGGTGCTGCGCCCATCGTACGTGCGTCGACGGGCCCGCCCGCGAGGCGGGGCCGCACCGTGCCTCCAGGCCGCTAAGCTGGACGGGACTTTCCGCAAGACGCAAGGAGCACCGTGTCCGGGCATTCCAAGTGGGCAACGACCAAGCACAAGAAGGCCGTCATCGACCAGCGACGTGCCAAGTCGTTCGCGAAGCTCATCAAGAACATCGAGGTCGCCGCCAAGATGGGCGGCGCCGACCTCTCCGGCAACCCGACCCTCGTCGACGCCGTGCAGAAGGCCAAGAAGACCTCGGTCCCCAACGACAACATCGACCGCGCCATCAAGCGCGGTGCCGGCCTGACCGGTGAGACGATCGAGTACACGACGATCATGTACGAGGGCTACGGCCCGAACGGCGTCGCGATGCTCATCGAGTGCCTCACGGACAACAAGAACCGTGCCGCTGCCGAGGTCCGCACCGCGATGTCGCGGAACGGCGGGACCATGGCCGACCCGGGCAGCGTCGCCTACAACTTCTCCCGCAAGGGCGTCATCTCCGTCACCAAGACCGACGGCCTCGACGAGGACACCGTCATGACGGCGGTGCTGGACGCCGGCGTCGAGGACGTCATCGACCAGGGCGGCGGCTTCGAGGTCATCACCGAGGCGACCGACCTCGTCGCGGCCCGCACTGCGCTGCAGGACGCCGGGATCGACTACGACTCCGCCGATGCCGAGTTCGTCCCCGGCCTCAAGGTGCCGGTCGACGCCGACACGGCGCGCAAGGTGTTCCGCCTGATCGACGCGCTCGAGGACAGCGACGACGTGCAGAACGTCTACTCGAACTTCGACATCCCCGCGGACGTCCAGGCCGAGCTCGACGAGGACGAGGACTAGCCCGATGCTGCGCGTGCTCGGGGTCGACCCCGGGCTCACGCGGTGCGGCGTCGGCATCGTCGAGGTCGCATCGAACCGCCGCGCCCGGCTCGTCCACGTGACGGTCGTGCGCACCCCGGCGGACATGGCGCTCGAGCAGCGGCTGCTCCGCATCGCCGACGGCATCGCCGCCGAGATCGACGAGCACCGTCCCGACGCCGTCGCGGTCGAGCGGGTGTTCGCGCAGGCGAACGTCCGGACGGTCATGGGCACGGCGCAGGCCGCCGGCCTCGCCCTGCACGCCGCGGCGGCACGGGGGCTGCCGGTCGGGCTGCACACCCCGTCCGAGGTGAAGGCTGCCGTGACCGGGTACGGCAACGCGGACAAGCGCCAGGTGCAGACGATGATCGCGCGCGTGCTCGGCCTCGACGAGGCCCCCAAGCCCGCCGACGCCGCGGACGCGCTCGCCCTGGCGGTGTGCCACGCCTGGAGGCTCGGGTCACCCGACACGGTCGGCACGCGTGCCACGAACCTCACCCCGGCACAGCGTGCGTGGCGGGACGCACAGGGCGGCACGGTCGACTCGCCGCTGGCACGCGCCGCGGCCGCGGCCGCCGGTCGCTCGCAGCGTGGCTCGTCGGCATCGTCGGTGGCCGGCCGTAGGCTCGGGGCATGATCGCGAGTCTCCGGGGCACCTGCATCGACATCGCCGGCTCCGGCGTGGTGATCGAGGTCGGGGGAGTGGGCTACGCGGTCACGGTGACCCCGGCGCACGCGCTGACGATGCGCCACGGGTCCGAGGTCTTCGTCCGGACCGCGATGATCGTGCGCGAGGACGAGCACCTCCTCTTCGGCTTCGAGTCCACCGACGCGCTCCAGGTGTTCGACCTCCTCCGCAGCGTGTCCGGCGTCGGCCCGAAGTCGGCGATGGGCGTCCTCGCCCACATGGACCCGGCCCAGGTCGCGAACGCCGTCGCACACGACGACGACGGCGCCTTCCGCAAGGTCTCCGGCATCGGCCCGAAGACCGCCAAGCTCATCATCGTCGCCCTCTCCGGCAAGCTCGCCGCGTTCGAGCAGGCCCCCGTCGTGGCGGCCCGCGGCGGCACCGCGCACCCGGCCGCGACCGACGTCGTCGCCGCCCTCGTCGGCCTCGGCTGGCGCGAGGACGCTGCGCAGCGCGCGGTCGACGAGACCATCGCGTCCGAGCCGGGCGTCGCCTCGATGGGCACCCAGGCACTGCTCCGCGCCGCCCTCGGCGCGCTCCGCCCCGCCGGTGCCGGCCGGTGAGCGGGATCACCGCCGCGGGCGCCGAGTCACAAGAGGAACTCGCGTTCGAGGGGGCCCTCCGCCCGAAGTCCCTCGACGAGTTCGTCGGGCAGCGGAAGGTCCGGGGGCAGCTCGACCTGCTCCTCAAGGCGGCGGCACTGCAGGACCGGACGCCCGACCACATCCTGATGGCCGGCCCTCCCGGACTCGGCAAGACGACCCTCGCGATGATCGTCGCGCACGAGTCCGGTCGCCCCCTGCGGATGTCGAGCGGCCCGGCGATCCAGCACGCCGGTGACCTCGCCGCGGTGCTGTCGTCCCTGGTCCCCGGCGAGGTCCTGTTCATCGACGAGATCCACCGGATGGCCCGCTCGGCAGAGGAGATGCTCTACCTCGCGATGGAGGACTTCCGCATCGACGTGATGGTCGGCAAGGGGGCCGGCGCCACGAGCATCCCGCTCGACCTCGCGCCGTTCACCCTCGTCGGCGCCACCACCCGTGCCGGCCTCCTGCCGAACCCGCTGCGCGACCGCTTCGGGTTCACCGCACACCTCGAGTTCTACGAGAAGGACGAGCTCGAGCAGGTCCTCATCCGGGCGGCGCACCTGCTCGAACTCGACATCGACCGGTCCGCCCTGCGCGAGATCGCCGGGCGCTCCCGGGGCACACCGCGCATCGCGAACCGCCTGCTCCGGCGTGTCCGCGACTACGCCCTCGTGCACCGCACCACCGACGGCATGGCCGCCGTGCAGGGCGCCCTCGACCTCTACGACGTCGACGAACTCGGCCTCGACCGTCTCGACCGCGCGGTGGTCGAGACGATGCTGACGCGCTTCGACGGCGGTCCCGTCGGCCTGAACACCCTCGCGGTGTCCGTCGGGGAAGAGTCCGAGACCATCGAGTCGGTCGTCGAACCGTTCCTCGTCCGGGTCGGCCTCGTCACCCGCAGCCCCCGCGGGCGGATCGCCACCCCGCAGGCCTGGCGGCACTTCGACATGACACCCGGGCAGACCGGCCTCGCACAGCCCGGACTGTTCGACGACGACGCCGACTGACGTCCCCGTCCGCGGTCTCGGTGACATGCCACGCACAGACGTGTGCCCTAGACTGCTACGGCCCGAAACCGAGCAACCAGAGAAGGCAACGCATCATGGGTCAAGAAGTCATCCTCATCGTCATCGTCGTGGCGTTCGCGGCCTTCATGTTCTACAACAGCCGGAAGCGCAAGAAGCAGCAGGGCGAGCTCGCCACCAAGATGGTGCCGGGCGCGAAGGTCATGCTGTCCTTCGGTCTGTACGGCACGCTCCTGTCGGTCGACGACGAGAAGGTCACGGCCGACGTCGAGATCGCACCCGGAACGGTCGTCACCGTCCACCGCCAGACCCTGTCGCGTGTCGTCGACGACACCGCGTCGGACATCACCACCACGGCCACGCCCGAGGACGAGCCGGCAGCGCCGAAGCCCGTCGCCGAGCTCAACGGGGAGCCGATCTACGGCGAGCGTGTCGAGTCCACGGACGCCGACACCGACGCTGCGAAGCGCAAGACCGAAGACTGACTCCTCGGCCGCCGGGTCCACCGACCCGGCGGCGACACCTGCCGCCGGTCAACCGCCGTCGGTCCTGACAGAAAGACGAGACGACCGGTGGCACGATCGACACCCGTCAAGAAGGCGATCCGCTCGCTGACCTGGTTGGTGATCCTCATGGCGGTCCTCGCGGGGTTGAACACCGCCGCGTCGGTCCTCGCCGGGAACACCAAGGACGACAGCGGCAAGTGGTTCGAAGGGGCCAGCTGGGTCCCGGAACTCGCCCTCGACCTCCAGGGCGGCACGCAGCTGACGCTCGCGGCGCAGAACACCGAGGGCGGCTCGGTGACGAGCCAGCAGCTCAACCAGGCCGTGAACATCATCCGGCAGCGCATCAACGCGACCGGTGTCTCGGAGTCGCAGATCAACACCCAGGGGACGAACAACATCGTCGTCTCCATCCCGGGCAAGCCGGACAAGGCGACGATCGACCGCATCGAGGCGGCGGCGAAACTCACGTTCCGCCCGGTCCTCTACACCGAGGCGGCGACCAACACCGCGGTGGGCGGCAGTGGGTCCTCGTCGGCCTCCGCGACGCCGTACTCCCCGCCGGCATCGCTCGCCGCGACGCCGAGCGCCAAGCCGACCAACGGCAGCGACCTGAACTGGGTCACGCCGGCGCTGCAGGACCTGTACACGAACTACAACTGCAACGCTCCGGACGACGTCACGACAGCGCCGGACGACGAGCCCCTCGTCACGTGTGACCAGGACGGTGCCGCGAAGTACATCCTCGGCCCGGTCGAGGTGTCCGGCTCGGGCATCAGCAACGCCACCTCCGGCCTCGCGACCGACTCGCAGGGCACGTCGACCGGCCAGTGGGCCGTCAACCTGACGTTCAAGGGCAAGAGCTCGGACGACTTCCGTGACGTCACCAGCCGGCTCGTGAAGCTGCAGCCGCCGCAGAACCAGTTCGCGATCGTCCTCGACGGCTCCGTCATCACGGCGCCGGCGTCGAACGCGGCCATCACGAACGGCAAGGCGCAGATCACCGGCTCGTTCACGGCCGACTCCGCGAAGACCCTCGCCGACCAGTTGAAGTACGGCGCGCTGCCGATCAACTTCCAGGTCCAGTCGAACGAGAACATCTCCGCGACGCTCGGTACCGCGCAGCTCGTCGGTGGCCTCGTGGCGGGTCTGATCGGTCTGATCCTGGTCATCATCTACTCGGTCATCCAGTACCGGGCGCTCGCGTTCGTCACGGTCCTCTCGCTCGGTGTGGCCGCGGCGCTGACGTACCTCGTGATCGCGATCATGTCCTGGCGCGTCGACTACCGCCTGTCGTTGGCGGGTGTGGCGGGTCTGATCGTCGCGATCGGCATCACGGCGGACTCGTTCATCGTGTACTTCGAGCGCATCAGGGACGAACTCCGTGACGGCCGGGGCCTCGAGAGTGCCGTCGAGTCCGGGTGGAAGCGTGCACTGCGCACGATCCTGGCGTCCGACTCGATCAACTTCCTCGCCGCCGTGGTGCTCTACATCCTCGCGGTGAGCGACGTGAAGGGCTTCGCGTTCACGCTGCTCCTCACCACCCTGATCGACGTCGTCGTGGTCGTGATGTTCACGCACCCGATGATGCAGCTCATCGCCCGCAGCCGCTTCTTCGGCGAGGGACACCGGTTCAGCGGGCTCGATCCCGCGGCCCTCGGGGCCGTCTACCGCGGTCGCGCGCAGTTCCGCGCGCCGGTCGTCGACGGCAGGCGTCAGCGCAGCGCCGGTGAGGCGCAGCGTCGACAGACGATCGCAGAGCGGAAGGCCGCGCAGGCCTCCGGCGAGAACGGCACGACGCCGGACGGGAAGGACGACTGATGGCCAGCTTCAGCCAGTTCGGCAGCGACCTCTACACGGGGAAGCGCTCGTACGACATCGTCGGCCGACGCAAGACCTGGTACGTCATCGCGATCATCGCGATCGTGGTCTCGCTGGCGGTCCCGTGGCTGCGTGGCGGGTACCAGCTCGGCATCGAGTTCACCGGCGGGTCCGAGTTCACGCTCTCCGACGTGAAGACGCTCGACCAGAACCTCGCCACCGAGACCGTCGAGTCGATCGTCCCCGACGGCGTCCCGCGTGTCTCGCAGCTCGGTACGCACGGCATCCGCGTGCAGACCGGCCAGCTCACCGACCGTGAGACCTCCGAGGTCCAGGACGCCCTGGCGAAGGCCTACGACGTCCCGGACAGCCAGGTCGCCGCGACCTTCATCGGTGCGACCTGGGGTGCCGACGTGCTCAACCAGGCGATCCGCGGCCTCGTGATCTTCCTCGCCCTCGCGGCGGTGTTCATGGCGCTGTACTTCCGCACCTGGAAGATGTCGGTGTCCGCGATGGTGGCGCTCCTCCACGACCTCCTCATCACGGCGGGCGTGTACGGCATCGTCGGGCTCGAGGTCACGCCCGCGGCGGTGATCGGCTTCCTGACCATCCTCGGCTACTCGCTGTACGACACCGTCGTGGTGTTCGACAAGGTCCGCGAGAACACGAGCCAGGAGTCCCACCGCACCTTCGTGCAGTCGGTGAACCTCGCGGTCAACCAGACGCTCGTGCGGTCGATCAACACCTCGGTCGTCGCTCTGCTGCCGGTCGGCGCGATCCTCTTCATCGGGTCGTACATCCTCGGCGCCGGAACGCTCCGCGACATCTCGCTCGCGCTGTTCATCGGCATCATCGTCGGCACCTACTCGACGATCTTCATCGCGTCGCCGATGTACGCGCACCTGCGAGAGAACGAGCCGAAGATCAAGCAGGCCGACGCCAAGAAGCAGGCCGCTGCGGCCAAGCGTCAGCGCGAGGTCGACGCGACGGCGGGCGTCTGATGCCGGCGGAGATCGTCGACATCGACGTCGCCGAGGCCCGTCGGCGGATCGACGCCGGCGCGCGCCTGTTCGACGTGCGCGAGCAGGGGGAGTGGGACGAGGTCCACGCTCCCGAGGCGACCCTCGTGCCGATGTCCGAGTTGGTCGCCCGGTGGAAGGAGATCGACGGCGGCGACGAGCCCGCGATCATCGTCTGCCACTCCGGCGGACGCTCCGCGCGGGTCGTGGCGGCACTCGAGCAGTCCGGGGTCCCCGCGGTGAACCTCGTCGGCGGCATGGTCGCGTGGGAGCAGTCGGGCGCCCCCGTGGTGCGCGACGCCCAGGGCGAACCGCGTCACGAGCACTGACCGGACACGCGTAGTCTTGTCGGATCGAGCTCGGACGGGCATCCCGGGAGGCGCAGCATGACGGACACGCGTGAGTCCACGCCGCAGGACGCCTCTGCGCCGCGGGCAGGGCAGGACACCGGCTCCGCGAGCCGCCCCGGCTCCGCACCCCGGCCGACGAGTCCGCTCGGGCCGAACACGACCGGCAACCTTGGTTCGCTCCGGTCGCTGCTGCCGCGGCTGTTCTCGCGCGCCCAGCCCGCCGGTGCCGTCGACACCCTGATCCGTACCGTCCGGTCGCACCACCCCAAGGCCGACGTGACGCTCATCGAGCGCGCCTACTCGGTGGCGGAACGCGCGCACGACGGGCAGAAGCGCAAGTCGGGCGAGCCCTACATCACGCACCCGGTCGCGGTGGCGCAGATCCTCGCCGACCTCGGGATCGGGCCGATCACCATCGCCGCGGCGCTCCTGCACGACACCGTCGAGGACACCGACTACCAGCTCGACCAGCTGCGCGAGGACTTCGGCGACGAGATCGCCATGCTCGTCGACGGCGTCACGAAGCTCGACAAGGTCAAGTACGGCGACAGCGCCCAGGCCGAGACCGTCCGCAAGATGGTCATCGCGATGTCGAAGGACATCCGCGTCCTGGTCATCAAGCTCGCCGACCGGCTGCACAACGCCCGCACGTGGGGCTTCGTCGAGTCGACCTCCGCCACGCGCAAGGCGAAGGAGACCCTCGAGATCTACGCGCCGCTCGCGCACCGGCTCGGCATCCAGATGATCAAGCTGGAGCTCGAGGACCTCTCGTTCGCGGTGCTCCACCCCAAGCTGTACGTCGAGATCGACAGCCTGGTGAAGGAACGCCAGCCGAAGCGCGAGCAGTTCGTCCAGAACGTCATCGGCACGCTCAAGAAGGACCTCAAGGCCGCCAAGGTCCGCGGCGAGGTCATGGGCCGCCCGAAGCAGTACTACTCGATCTACCAGAAGATGATCGTCCGCGGGCGCGAGTTCGACGAGATCTACGACCTGGTCGGCATCCGCGTCCTCGTCCCGACCGTGCGCGACTGCTACGCGATGCTCGGTTCCGTGCACGCGCGGTGGACGCCGCTGCCGGGTCGGTTCAAGGACTACATCGCGACGCCGAAGTTCAACCTGTACCAGTCGCTGCACACCACCGTCCTGGGGCCGCAGGGCCGTGCGGTCGAGATCCAGATCCGCACCCACGAGATGCACCAGCGGGCCGAGTTCGGTGTCGCCGCCCACTGGAAGTACAAGCAGCGCGCGGCCGGCCGTGACGTCGACTCCTCGTCGGCCACCGACCAGGACATGGCGTGGCTGGCGCACATCACCGACTGGCAGGCCGAGACGAGCGACCCGGGTGAGTTCCTCGACTCGCTCCGGTACGAGATCGGTGCGAAGGAGACCTACGTCTTCACGCCCCAGGGCAAGGTCATCGGGCTGCCGTCCGGTGCGACCCCCGTCGACTTCGCGTACGCCGTGCACACCGAGATCGGCCACCGCACGATGGGCGCCAAGGTCAACGGGCGTCTCGTGCCCCTCGAGAGCGCCCTGTCGAGCGGCGACGTCGTCGAGATCTTCACCTCGAAGAACCCCGACTCCGGCCCCAGCCAGGACTGGCTGACCTTCGTCCGGAGCCCACGCGCCCGGAACAAGATCAAGCAGTGGTTCACCAAGGAACGCCGCGAAGAGGCGATCGAGCAGGGCCGCGACGCGATCGCGCGGGCGATGCGGAAGCAGAACCTGCCGCTCCAGCGCATCATGAGCCAGGACTCGATCTCCGAGGTCGCGTCGTCGATGCGCTACGACGACATCTCCGCGCTGTACGCGGCCGTCGGCGAGGGGCACGTCTCCACGCAGTCGGTGATCGAGAAGGTCCTCGGGAACGTCCAGACCGAGACCGAGACGGAAGAGCCGGAGCTCAGCTTCCCCCGCCAGGTCACGAGCCGGCAGCTGCGCAACAGCGACAGCGGCGTCCTCGTGCGTGGCGCGCCGGACATCCTCGTGAAGCTCGCGAAGTGCTGCACGCCGGTCCCGGGCGACCAGATCGTCGGGTTCATCACCCGCGGCCAGGGCGTCTCGGTGCACCAGGCCTCGTGCACGAACGTCAAGTCGCTCATGAACGAGCCCGACCGGATGATCGAGGTGGAGTGGGCACCGTCCTCGAAGTCGGTGTTCCTCGTGCAGATCCAGATCGAGGCGCTCGATCGGTCGGGGCTCCTCAGCGACGTGACGCGGGTGCTGACGGACCACCACGTGAACATCCTGTCCGCGACGGTCTCGACGTCGTCCGACCGGCTCGCGCTGAGCCGCTTCGTGTTCGAGATGGGCGACACGACCCACCTGGACCGTGTGCTCAACGCGGTGCGACGGATCGACGCGGTCTACGACGTCTACCGGGTCAGCGCGGGCTGACCGGACTCCAGGACCGCCCGCAACCGCCGCTCCGCCTGCCGGGCCATCGGGATCGTCCCGAGGGTCTCGAGGGACCCGGCGACCGCGTCGACCGACACCGCACCGATCGCCAGGAGCCCGACCACCGCTGCCGCGTCCGACGGGTCGAACCCACCGGGCCGGTCCCCGGGGCTGCGCAGCAGGTCCACGACCGTGCGCAGCGGCGTGGTGACGCGGAGGCCACCGAGCACGACGACGTCCTCGTCCGTGATCACGACCTCGCGGACGCGCAGCGCGCCGTCGACGTGCACGCGGACCCGGAGCGGGACACAGGCCTCGAGCGGGGCCGGCGCACGCGAGACGGCACCCCAGACCCACGCGGCCGTCCGGGTGCTCGCGATGAGGCGCGCGTCCCGGAGCGCCCACGCCGCGGCTGCCGCCCGGAGCGCCGGGGTCTGCGGTTCGGCGGGGGAGGCCCAGCACGCCCCGACGGCCACGAGCTCGCCGGCGAGGACCGCTGCGCGCAGCTCGGCCTCGGGCCAGTCGTCGCTCGTCAGCAGCCGGGTTCGGGACACCCGGACATCCTGCCCGACGCGCACGGCGCGTCGACGCGCCCTGTGGAGAGCGACGGACGTGCGGCCGGGACGTGACCACCTGTGGGCCAGGAGGCGCGGGTCCGCCCCGCACCGCGCCTCCCGTCCGTCAGCACGTGCCGTCGAGAGCCGACGTCGTCAGCGCAGCACGTCGGCCCGGTGCACGAGCGCCGCGGCGCCGATGAGGGGACCGTCCTGCGACAGCCCCGTCGGGACGATCCGCACCTTGGTCACGAAGCCGAACTCGACGCGCTCCGCCACCGCATCGCGCGCGTACTCGAAGAGGTCGGGCGTGACGTGCGAGAACCCGCCGCCGATGGCCACGACCTCGAGGTCGACGAGGCTCGTGGCCGCCGCGATGGCCTGCCCGAGGGCGCGACCGCTGCGCTTGACGGCCGCGACGGCGATCTCGTCGCCCGCCGCGTAGGCCGCCGAGAGCTCCTCGCCGGTGCTGCCGGTGAACCCCTGGCGCTGCGCCCACGCGACGGTCTTCGGGCCGCTGGCGATCGCCTCGAGGCAGCCGGTGCCGCCGCACGCGCAGTGGTCGTCGAAGCCGCCGCACTCGACGTGGCCGATGTGCCCGGCGTTGCCCGTCGGGCCGCTGACGGTCCGGCCGTGCAGGATCAGGCCGCCGCCGACGCCGGTGGACACGATCATGCCCATCACGTGGTCGGAGCCCTGCGCCGCGCCGACCCAGTGCTCGGCGAGCGTGATCGCCAGGCCGTCCATGCGGAGCGTCACCGGGACGCCGGCGGGGACGTGCGCGGCGACGCGGTCCCGGAGCGGGTACCCGCGCCAGACCGGCATGTTGAGCGGGGAGACGAGTCCGTGCTCCTCGTCGACCGGACCGGCCGAGCCGATGCCGACACCGACGAGCGTGGCGTCCGTCGGCAGCGCGGCGAGGGCGGCCGTCACGACCTCGTCGACCGCGGCCTGCAGCTCGTCGGACGTCCGGCCGGGGCCGGTCGGGCTGCGGAACCGCGTGGCGGGGAGGACGACGCCGGCGTCGGTGACGAGGGCCGCCTCGACCTTCGTGCCGCCGAGGTCGACGGCGAGGGCGAGCGGGGTGGATTGGGTCGTGGACATGCGCGCTCCGATGCGGCGGTCTGGAGGCGCGGTGCCGGTCTCGTACGCGTCGTCGCGTCCGGTGGGCGCCGGCCCCTGGTGGTGGGTCGGGTGGTGCTGGAGGTCGCGGGGGCTCGCGCCCCGGACCGTCAGTAGGACGTGGTGTCGTCGCCGACGGCCGACGCGGTGCCGGTCTCGGCGCGGTGCGCGACCTCGTCGAGGATGCGTGCCGAGGCGCTCGTGCCGATGCGGTCCGCACCGGCCTCGACCATCTCGAGCAGCGTGTCGAGCCCGCGGACGCCGCCGGAGGCCTTCACGCCGGTGTCGGGGCCGACCGTGGCGCGCATGAGCGCGATGTGCTCCGCGGTGGCGCCGCCGCCGGCGAACCCGGTGGAGGTCTTCACGAAGGCGGCACCGGCGGACCGTGCGGCACGCGACGCGGCGACGATCTCGTCGTCGGTGAGGAAGGCGGTCTCGAGGATGACCTTGACGACGGTGCTGCCCGCGGCGTCGACCACGGCGCGGACGTCGGCCTCGACGCGCTCCCAGTCGCCGGACTTCGCGGCGCCGATGTTCTGCACCATGTCGAGCTCGAACGCACCGTCGGCGAGGGCCTGCAGCGACTCGGCGACCTTGGCCGCGGTGGACGTGGTGCCGTGCGGGAACCCGATGACCGTGCCGACGCCGACCCCGGTGCCGGTCAGGCGCTCGACGGCGTGCGCGACGTCGCTCGGGCGGACGCACACGCTGAACACGCGGTACGCGGCGGCCTCGTCGAGCTGGGCGTCGACGTCCGAACGCGTGAGTTCGGGCTTGAGGATCGCGTGGTCGATGAGACCACGGACGGCATCGGCGGTGACGGAGAACGCTGCTTTGTCCACCCGGCAAGCCTACCCGGAGCCGAGCCGCGTACCGTGCCCCGCATGCGCGTCCTCGTCACCGGGGCCACCGGCTACATCGGCGGTCGTCTCGTCCCACGTCTCCTCGAAGCCGGTCACACCGTCCGCGTCTTCGTCCGCACGCCCCGGAAGCTGCAGGACGTCCCCTGGCACGACGACGTCGAGATCACCGCCGGCGACCTGCAGGACGCCGACGCCGTGCGCCGGGCCGTCGCCGACATCGAGGCCGTCTACTACCTCGCCCACGCGATGGGGGCGGACGGCGACTTCGAGCGGGCCGAGCGGGACGCTGCCGAGACCATGGCGCGCGAGGCCTCGGCCGCCGGCGTGCGCCGGTTCGTGTACCTCGGCGGCCTGCACCCCGACGGCGAGCTCTCGAAGCACCTCCGCAGCCGCAAGGAGGTCGGGGACGTCCTGCTCCACTCCGGCGTCCCGACGATCGCGTACCAGGCCGGCGTGGTGATCGGGTCCGGCAGCACCTCGTTCGAGATGATCCGCCACGTCACCGACGTCCTGCCGTGGATGCCGGCGCCGCGGTGGGTCCGGAACCGCATCCAGCCGATCGCCGTCCGTGACGTCCTCTACTACCTCGTCAAGGCGCTCGACATCCCCGCGGACGTGAACCGCACGTTCGACATCGGCGGCCCGGACGTCCTCCGCTACGGGCAGATGCTCAACGGGTACGCGGTGGAGGCGAAGCTCCCGCAGCGCCCGATCTCGCCGCTGCCCGTCCTCACCCCGGGGCTCGCGGCGCACTGGTTCAACATCGTGACGCCGATCCCGCGGAAGCTCGCCAAGCCGATCATCGAGTCGCTCCAGTTCGAGTGCGTCCAGCGCGAGCACGACATCGACGACGTGGTGCCGCGGCCGGAGGGCGGGCTGACCGGGTACCGCCGCGCGGTCCGTCTCGCCCTGAGCCGCATGCGCACCGGCGAGGTCGAGACCAGTTGGCGGAACGCGACGCTCGCGGCCACCCCCGCGGACCCGCTGCCGAGCGACCCGGACTGGGCCGGCCACACCGTCTACGTCGACGACCGCAAGCGCCACTCGGCCGCATCGGCGGACGACGTCTGGCGGGTCGTCGAGTCGATCGGCGGCGAGAACGGGTGGTACTCCTTCCCGCTCGCCTGGGTGGCACGCGGGTGGATGGACAAGCTCGCCGGGGGAGTCGGCCTGAACCGCGGGCGGCGCGACCAGAAGCGCCTCGAACAGGGCGACGCCCTCGACTGGTGGCGCGTGGAGCGGCTCGAACGCGGGCGCTACCTGCGACTGCGCGCCGAGTTCAAGTCCCCGGGCCGCGCCTGGCTCGAGATGACCGTGACCCCCGCGGACGACGGTGGCAGCGACTACCGGCAGCGGGCGATCTACTTCCCGCAGGGGCTCGCGGGCCGCCTGTACTGGTACTCGATCCTGCCGTTCCACGGCGTGATCTTCCCCGGGATGGTCGAGCGCATCACGGCGGCCGCCGAGCGGGAGTCCGAGCACACCGAGTCGACGGGGCGGAACTGGACCCAGCAGAATGGGAACCCGGAACCCGCACACGAGGAGGCAGCATGACCGAGGAACGCACGAGCGTCCTGTTCCTGGGCGACAGCATCACCGAGCAGGGGTCGTGGGACGCCTGGCTGCCCGACGAGCGGACCGTCAACCAGGGCATCGGCGGTGACACGACCGACGGGGTCCTCGCACGCCTGGACGCCGTCGTCGCCGAGCAGCCCGAGGTCATCGTCCTGCTCATCGGCACGAACGACTTCGGCAACCACCGCAAGAGCGTCGAGCACGTCGTCCGGGGGGTCGAGTCCGTGCTCGTGACCCTCCGCCGCGAGCTCCCGGGCGTCCGGCTGCTCCTCGTGTCGATCCTGCCGCGGCAGGCGGAGTACACGGCCAAGATCGAGGAGGCGAACCGGCACCTCCGCCAGTTCGTCGCCACCTGCCACGCCCAGTACCTCGACGCGTGGCCGGCCCTCGCCGACGGCGACCACCTCGACGACCGGTTCACCGACGACGGCCTGCACCTCACCGAGGACGGCTACCGGGCGTACGTCGCCGAGCTCGTGCCCGCGCTCGAACGGGTGCGCGAGCTCCCGCCGATGTCCCGGTCCATCCAGGCGATCGACCTCGACGGGGCCACCGCCTGATGGCAGGACGGAAGGGTCGACCACCGGCGGGATCGTCGCTGCACGGCGTGCCGGTGGGCGGGGCGGAGCCGACGCGGTCGGGCTCGGCGTCCGGCGGGAGAGCAGGACGCGAGCTGCCGCCGTTCACCCGGCCGGCCCTCGCCCCGTCGCTGATCGCGGCGATCGTGCTCCTCGCCTGCGTCGCGATCGTCGACTCGTCCGGCTTCGTGTTCGCCCGCTGGGGTGTCACCGTGCTCAGCCTCATCGTCCTCGTCTTCGCCGTGCGGGGGCGGACGTGGTGGGCGGCGCTCCTGATGGCCGCGATCGCCGTCTGCTGGAACCCGCTCGCGGTCGTGCCGATCCCCGGCGAGGTGTGGGCGGCGCTGCAGCTCGTCGCGGCCGCACTGTTCATCGTCGTCGGCATCGTCGTGAAGGTGCCGCGCGAGGCGGAGGCGAGCAGCGCCTCCAGGCCCTAGCCCGGGCGACCGACGAGCGGACCGAGCGTCCGCGCGGACGGTAGGATGAGTCGCCGGGCAAACGGGTCCGGCGCACTGATCCGAAGGGTGTGGATGAGCAACGAGACCGAGCCGGTGACCGAGAGTCCTCTGCTGAACCCTCGACCGTCCTCCGGCGGTCTCGAACGTCCCGACGTCGTCGTGCGGAAGGGACGCCTGACGCTCGTCAACGGACACCTGACGCCGCAGCAGTCGATGATCGAGGACCTCCTGTTCCTCGACGACGCCCTCACCGCCGGTGACGTCGACCACCTGCTCATCCGCGGCAACGACCAGCGGCCGGTGATCGCCCTCGACGAGCGCGACCGGCAGCGGGCAGAGAGCGCCGTCATGGCCGCCGCGGCGAACGAGCCCTTCTACGCGAAGCCTCCGGGGAAGCCCGCGGTGCTCGTCATCGACGACGGCCTCGGGTCCGTCGACGAGCCCGTCCTGCGCGTGTTCCGGCCGCGCCTCGAGCCGCTCGGACGCCTGCGCTACGGCGCCGAGACGAGCGTGCAGCTCGAGTTCTGGCGGGTCACCGACACCGAGGTCCTCGCGCCGGTCGAGAACGCCCTGATGCGCCGCAGCCTGCCCGTCGACGAGTTCGTGCTCGTCGACATCGAGCGGTACGGCCGCACCTGGCGCACGGTCGAGCACATGTTCGACGACCACGTGTCCGACATCCGGTTCCCGATCGACATCGTGTTCTCGTGGGTCGACGGCAACGCGATCGAGTACCAGCGCGCACGACAGGCTGCGCAGTCCGGTGCGGTCCTGGGCGAGGGCGACGACGCCCCCGCCCGCTTCCGCCAGATCGACGAGCTGAAGTACGCGCTCCGGTCGGTGCACACGTTCGCGCCCTGGATCCGGCAGATCTACATCGCCACGGACTCCCCGGCGCCCGCCTGGCTCGCCGAGCACCCCAAGGTGCGCATCGTCCGCTCCGAGGAGTTCTTCGCCGACCCCTCCGTCCTGCCGACGCACAACTCGCAGGCCGTCGAGTCACAGCTGCACCACATCCCGGGCATCAGCGAGCACTTCATCTACTCGAACGACGACATGTTCTTCGGCCGCCTGGTCGACCCCTCGGTGTTCTTCAGCCCGGGCTCGGTGACGAAGTTCATCCTCGCGACGACGCGGATCGGCCTCGGGTCGAACAACCCGGCACGCAGCGGGTTCGAGAACTCCGCCCGGGTCAACCGCCGACTGCTGCAGCAGCGGTTCGGTGCGGTGACGACCCGGCACCTCGAGCACGCGCCGACCCCGCTGCGCGCCTCGATCATGACCGAGATGGAGCACGAGTTCGCCGACGAGTTCGCGGCCACCGCGGCCTCACGGTTCCGTGCTGCCGAGAACATCTCGGTGACGAACTCGCTGTACCACTACTACTCGCTGCTCACCGGCCGGGCGATCGTGCAGGAGAACGCCGAGGTGCGGTACATCGACACGACGATGCAGTCCGGTCTGCGGGCGCTCGGCGACCTGCTCAAGAAGCGCAACGCGGACTTCTTCTGCCTGAACGACGGGAGCTTCCCCGAGGTCAGCGACGAGGAGCGGACGCAGCGGGTGACGGACTTCCTCGAGAAGTACTTCCCGTTCCCGGCGCCGTGGGAGCGCCCCGCGGGCTGAGGCGGGCGCGCGGGCTCGCGCCGGCACATGGTGAGCAGAAATGGTCGGGTCCACAGCGCGGACCCGACCATTTCTGCTCACGAAGTGCGGCGGCCTACCGGTGGACGGGGGAGACCGGCACGGAGTCGAGCGTGAACACCGGGATGCTCGACGTCACCGGCGCGGGCTCCGCAGCCGCCGGGATCGTCACGCCGGCCGCAGCGAGCCGAGCCTCGGTCTGGGCCGACGACACCGGCTCGCCGACCGTGGCGTAGTGCCCGATCGGCACGACCGAGTGCACCACGTTGTGGCCGTAGACGTGCACGAGGTTGAACGACTGCGCGCCGTCCTGCCCTCGGGTACCGCCCTGGTACTCGGTGAGGTCCTGCGTGTAGCACGTGGCACTCGCGACCGACACGGGGATGCCCGCGAAGACGGCACTCGTCGAGTAGTGCAGGTGGCCGGCGATGATGGCGATGACGTCGCTGCCCTCGACGACCTCGGCCAGGGCGTCCTGGTCGCGGAGCTCGACGAGGACGGCGAGGTCCTGCACGCTCGGCACCGGCGGGTGGTGCATCGCGAGGATGGTGCCGTGCGGTGCCTGCTCCGACAGGACCTCGGCCAGCCAGTCGAGCTGCTCGGGGGAGACCTCGCCGTGGTGGGCGCCGGGCACGCTCGTGTCGAGGGTGATCACCCGGAGGCCGTTGACGTCGTAGACGAAGTCGACCGGACGGTCGGTCGGCTGGAGCCCGAACAGCTCCTGCCGGAAGGCACCGCGTTCGTCGTGGTTGCCCATCGCCCAGATGACCTGTGCGCCGATCCGCCGCGCGGCCGGCTCGACGATGTCGCGGATGCGGGCGTACGCGCCGGGTTCGCCCTTGTCGGCGACGTCGCCCGTGACGACGATGGCCTCGGGACGCGTCCCCGACGACTCGATGTCGGCGATGATCTGGCCGAGCCGCGCAGCTGAGTCGACGTCACCGTAGAGGTCGCCGTCACCCGCCACGAGATGGGTGTCGCTGAGGTGGAGCAGGAAGTGGTTCGGCCTGGGGTGTTCGGCCGTCCGGCTGTCCATCGGGGTCTCATTCCGTTGGTCGGGTGCGTGGTGCAACACAGTGCCACACCGTCCTGGACGAGTCCAGCACGTGTCGGTGAATCGAACGTGAACGCGGCACGGCGTGTTCCCGCACGCACGACGAAACCCCCGCCACCGAGGTGACGGGGGTTCCGGTGCGCAGGGTGCCTAGTGCTTCGACTCGACCGCGGGCGCTTCGTGTCCGGCTTCGAGGTCCGGGCCGTGGTGCGCGGCGTGCGCAGCCTCGAGCTCGGCCTTGGACACCGGGGTGATCCGGTCCTCGAAGAAGAAGCGCGACATGCTGGCGCGGGCCTTCTGCAGGCTCGAGATCTTGCCTCGGGCGTTCGGACGGATCATGAGCGGCTTGTACTCGTTGAACTGCAGGAGCTTCCACCGCTCGTACTCGTCGAGCTGCTCGTGCACCTCGATGTACTCGCCGTGGGGGAGTCGCACGATGCGTCCGGATTCGTACCCGTGCAGGACGATCTCGCGGTCCTTCTTCTGCAGGGCGAGGCACACGCGCTTCGTGATCCAGAAGGCGACGAACGGGCCGAGGACCGTCGTGGCCTGGATCACGTGGATGACGTGGTCGATCGACACGTAGAAGTGGGTCGCGATGATGTCCGACGACGCGGCCGCCCAGAGGCTCGCGTAGAGCGTGATGCCGGCGGCACCGAACGCCGTGCGGGTCGGGGCGTTGCGCGGGCGGTCGAGGATGTGGTGCTCACGCTTGTCGCCGGTGACCCAACCCTCGATGAAGGGGTAGATGAAGATGGCGAGGATGAGGAACACCAGCACCGCGATCGGCACGAGGATGTTGAACGACACCGTGTAGCCGAACCACACGACCTCCCAGTGCGGCGGCACCAGACGGAGCGCGCCGTCGGCGAAGCCGATGTACCAGTCGGGCTGGGTACCGGCGGACACCGGGGAGGGGTCGTACGGGCCGTAGTTCCAGATCGGGTTGATCGTGAACAGCGACGCGATGAGGGCGAGGATGCCCGCGACGATGAAGAAGAACCCACCGGCCTTCGCCGCGAACGCCGGGAGGATCGGCACGCCGACGACGTTCTCGTTCGTCTTGCCGGGGCCGGCGAACTGCGTGTGCTTGTTGATGACGACCAGCACGAGGTGGACGCCGAGCACCGCGACGAGGATCGCCGGGAGCAGCAGGATGTGCAGCGTGTAGAGGCGGCCGACGATGTCGGTCCCCGGGAACTCGCCACCGAAGAGCAGGTAGGCGATCCAGACGCCGATGACCGGCACACCCTCGATCATGCCGACGATGATGCGCAGACCGTTGCCGGAGAGCAGGTCGTCGGGGAGCGAGTAGCCCGTGAAGCCCTCGGCCATGGCCAGGACCCACAGGATGAAGCCGAACACCCAGTTGAGCTCACGCGGCTTGCGGAAGGCACCGGTGAAGAACACGCGGGCCATGTGCAGCATGATCGAGGCCACGAACAGCAGGGCCGCCCAGTGGTGGATCTGCCGGACGAAGAGCCCGCCGCGGATGTCGAACGAGATGTTGAGCGTCGACTGCAGTGCGGTCGACATCTCGATGCCCTTCAGCGGGACGTACGAGCCGTGGTAGACCACCTCGGCCATGGACGCCTGGAAGAAGAACGTGAGGAAGGTACCGGACAGCAGGACGACGACGAAGCTGTACAGCGCCACCTCGCCGAGCATGAAGCTCCAGTGGTCGGGGAAGATCTTGCGCCCGACTTCCTTCACGAGGCCCGAGATGCTCGTGCGCTCGTCGATGTAGTTGGCGACCCCGCCGATGATGCGGGATCCGCGCTCCGGTGCCGGCTTGGTGGTCGACGACGCGGGTGCGTTGGTGGTCGTGCTGCTCATCAGCGTTCACGCTCCCAGAAGGACGGGCCGACGGGCTCGTGGAAGTCGCTCTGCGCAACCAGGTAGCCGTCGTCGTCGATCGCGATCGGAAGTTGGGGGAGGGGGCGTGCCGCCGGCCCGAAGATGACCTCGCAGTTGTTCGAGACATCGAAGGTCGACTGGTGGCACGGGCAGAGCAGGTGGTGCGTCTGCTGTTCGTACAGGGCGACCGGGCATCCGACGTGGGTGCAGATCTTCGAGTACGCGACGATGCCGTCGTAGCCCCAGTTCTCGTGGCCCTTGGAGGGGTTGAGGTCCTTGGGGTCGAGGCGCATGAGGAGGACGGAGGCCTTGGCCTTCTCCTCGAGCATGTCCTCCTTGTCGAGCATGCCGTCCGGGATGACGTGGAACACCGAACCGATGGTCACGTCGGACGCCTTGATCGGCAGACCCGTCGGGTCCTTCGTCAGGCGCGTGCCCTTCGCCCACATGGTGTGGCGGAGGAGTTCGTTCGGGTCGGCCGCGGGCGCGAGGTCGCGCACGAGGACGATGCCCGGGAGGGGGAAGGCCGCCAGGGCGCCGATCATCGAGTTGCGGATCAGCTTGCGACGGCTGAAGCCGGACTCCTTGTCGGCGAGCTGGAACGCCTCGACCGCCTTGGCGCGGGTCGCGTCGGTGCCGCGGGTGCCGTGGCGGAGCTCGGTGATCTCGCGGTCCACCACGAGCGACTTCGACCAGTACACGGCGCCGAGGCCCAGCGCGAGGAGGGCGAGGGCGATCGAGAGGCCGAGCCAGAGGTTGGCGGTCCGGACGGTCCCGAAGTCGTCGGAGTCGATCGGGAAGGCGACGTAGGCCGCGATCGCGAGGACACTGCCCACGATCGACAGGTAGAAGAACGTGGCGACCTGACGCTCGGCCAGGCGCTGCTTCTTCGGGTCGACGTCGGTGCGGCGTGCGCGGTGCGGCGGCTCGCCCGGGTTCTCGAACGGGTCCGTCGGCAGGACCGCGATCCCGGCCGAGGTGGTGGTCGTGCCGTGCTTCTCGACAGCCGAGGACGAGTTCAGTGCCTCGTCGTCGTGCTCTGCCATGGTGTTCCCTTCAGTGTCGTTCGACACGGACGATCAGTTGGACTTCGCGGTCAGCCAGACGGTCATCGCGACGACCGCGCCGAGTCCGAAGATCCAGATGAACAGACCCTCTGCCACCGGGCCGAGGGAGCCGAGTGCGAACCCGCCGGGCGACTTGTTGTCCTGCACGTACTTGAGGTACGTGATGATGTCGGCCTTCTGCTCGGGGGTGAGGTTCAGGTCGTTGAACACCGGCATGTTCTGCGGGCCAGTGACCATGGCCTCGTAGATGTGCTTGCCGGACACCGACTGCAGGTTCGGCGCGTACTTGCCCTCGGTCAGGGCACCGCCGGCGCCGGCCACGTTGTGGCACATGGCGCAGTTGATGCGGAAGAGCTCCGCACCTTCGGCGGCGTCGCCGTCCTCGCCGTTGGTGAGGCTCTCGGAGGGGACCGCCGGGCCGGGGCCGAGCGAGGCGACGTACTCGGCGAGTGCGTCGATCTGCTCGTCCGTGAACTGCGCGGGCTTCTCTTCGGCCTGGGGGCCCTGGGCGGCCATCGGCATGCGGCCGGTGCCGACCTGGAAGTCGACCGACGCGGCACCGACACCGATGAGGGACGGACCCTCGCTGGTGCCCTGCGCGGAGAGGCCGTGGCAGGTGGCGCAGTTCGAGGCGAAGAGCTTCTGGCCCTCGTTCACCTTCGACTGGCTCGAGGCCGCCACGGTGCTCGTGCTGTCGTCGGCGTTCGCCGTGGAGCTGAACAGCGCGTACGCACCGCCGGTGGTCATGAGACCGACGACGATGAGCGACACGGTCGCCATCGGGGAACGGCGGCCCTTCTTGGACTTGGTTCTGTTGAACATGCGGTGGGGGCTATCCAGTTCCTACTTGAGAAGGTAGATGACGGCGAAGAGGCCGATCCAGACGACGTCGACGAAGTGCCAGTAGTACGACACGACGATCGCGGTGGTCGCTTCCTTGTGACCGAAGTTCTTGGCGGCGAACCCGCGGCCGAGCGTCAGCAGGAAGGCGATGAGGCCACCCGTGACGTGCAGACCGTGGAACCCGGTGGTCATGTAGAAGGCCGAACCGTAGGCGCTGGAGGAGAGCGTCACGCCCTCGTGCCAGAGGTTCGCGTACTCGAAGATCTGGCCGCAGACGAAGATCGCGCCCATGCAGTACGTGACGAAGAACCACTCCGTCATGCCCCAGTCCTTGGGGTTCCAGCTCGTCCGGTGCACCTGGAAGCGCTCGGCCGCGAAGACCGCGAACTGGCAGGCGAAGCTGGACAGCACCAGGATGATCGTGTTCACCGAGGCGAAGGGCACCTCGAGCTTGGCGGTCTCGGTCGCCCAGAGTTCGGGCGAGGTGCTGCGCAACGTGAAGTAGATCGCGAACAGGCCGGCGAAGAACATGACCTCGCTGCCCAGCCACACGATCGTCCCCACGGCAACGGCGTTCGGCCTGTTCAGGACCGGACCGCTGGCGGATCTGGAGAGAGGGGTGCTAGTCACAGACTCCATTATGGCCGAAACCACGGACAGTGTTTTCGCAGCCAACTGGCGGGTCTCTCGAATTCACTACGATCAGAGCATGCTCGACGCTCTCACCTGGCCTGCCGTGATCAGCGCGCTCATGGCGCGCGAAGACCTGACGATCAGCCAGTCCACATGGGCCATGCAGGAGATCGTGGCAGGTCGGGCCACCCCGGCGCAGATCGCCGCCTTCGTCGTGGCCCTCCGCGCCAAGGGCGAGACCGTCGACGAGGTCGTCGGTTTCCGCGACGCGATCCTCGACGCGGCCGTCCAGCTCGACGTCGACCCGATGGCACTGGACATCGTGGGCACCGGCGGCGACGTCGTCGGCACGGTGAACGTCTCGACGATGAGCGCGATCGTGATCGCCGCCGCGGGTGTCCCCGTCGTGAAGCACGGCAACAAGGCGAGCTCCTCGAAGTCCGGGTCGAGCGACGTCCTCGCCGCACTCGGGCTCGACCTGACGATGGACGCCGCGCGTGTCGCGGACACGTTCCGGCGTGTCGGACTGACCTTCGCGTTCGCGAGCGCCTTCCACCCCGGGTTCGCGCACGCCGGACCCGTCCGCCGCGAGATCGGCGTCCCGACGGTGTTCAACTTCCTCGGTCCGCTCGTCAACCCCGCACGGTGCGAGGCGAACGCCGTGGGCGTGGCGCAGCTCGAGCTCGTCCCGATCATCACGGGCGTGTTCCAGACCCGCGGGGCGACCGCGCTCGTGTTCCGCGGCGACGACGGCCTCGACGAGCTGACGACGACCGGGCACAGCCACATCTGGGAGGTCACCGGCGGCCGCGTCACCGAGCACGACCTCGACCCGCGCGACCTCGGGATCGCCCGGGCCCGGATCGAGGACCTGCTCGGCGGCGACCCGGAGCACAACGCCGCCGTGGTGCACCGCGTCCTCGCGGGGGAGACCGGCCCCGTCCGCGACATCGTCCTGCTCAACGCCGCCGCCGGCCTGGTGTCCTTCCGCCTGGCGGAGGACCCGGCCGAGGTCGACCGCCCGATCCTGCAGCGCTTCCGCGAGCAGCTGGTCGTCGCGGCCGACGCGATCGACTCGGGCGCCGCCGCGCGCAAGCTGGCCGACTGGGTGGGCGCGACCCCCGTCGCGTGAGCGCAGACGCAACACAGCGGAGGCGCGGTGCCGGTCCGTGGGACCGGCACCGCGCCTCCAGGCGGTCACCTCAGGACAGGACTACTGGACGTCCTCGTCGACCCAGTCGAACGTCTTCGTGACGGCCTTCTTCCAGAGGCGCAGGGTGCGCTCGCGCTCGGCTTCGTCGAGCTGCGGCTCCCAGCGCTTGTCCTCCTGCCAGTTGGCACGGAGCTCGTCGAGGTTCGCCCAGAACCCGACCGCGAGCCCGGCCGCGTAGGCCGCGCCGAGCGCCGTCGTCTCCGCGACGACCGGACGGACCACCGGCACGTTCAGGATGTCCGCCTGGAACTGCATGAGCGCGTCGTTGGCGGTCATGCCGCCGTCGACCTTGAGCTCGGTGAGGTCCACACCGGAGTCCGCGTTGACGGCGTCGAGGACCTCGCGGGTCTGCAGCGCCGTCGCCTCGAGGGCGGCGCGGGCGATGTGACCCTTGTTGACGTAGCGGGTGAGGCCGACGATGGCACCGCGGGCATCCGGACGCCAGTACGGCGCGAAGAGCCCCGAGAACGCCGGGACGAAGTACACGCCGCCGTTGTCCTCGACGGTCTTGGCGAGGGCCTCGACCTCCGGGGCGCTGCCGATCAGGCCGAGGTTGTCGCGGAGCCACTGGATGAGCGAGCCCGTGACGGCGATCGAACCCTCGAGCGCGTAGTGCGTCTCCTGGTCGCCGAGCTTGTAGCCGACGGTCGTGAGCAGCCCGTTCTCCGAGCGGACGATCTCCGTGCCCGTGTTGAAGATGAGGAAGTTGCCCGTGCCGTAGGTGTTCTTCGACTCGCCCTGGTCGAACGCCGCCTGGCCGAACGTCGCGGCCTGCTGGTCGCCGAGGATGCCGGCGATCGGGACCTCGCGGAGGAGGTTCGAGGACTCGACGTGGCCGTAGACCTCGGAGGAGCTGACGATCTCGGGGAGCATCGACTTCGGCACACCGAAGTCGGCGAGGATGTCGTCGCGCCACTCGAGCGTCTCGAGGTCCATGAACAGCGTGCGGGACGCGTTCGTGACGTCGGTCTTGTGGACGCCGCCGTCGACGCCACCGGTCAGGTTCCAGAGGACCCAGGTGTCGGTGGTGCCGAAGAGCAGGTCGCCCGCCTCGGCCTTCTCGCGCGCACCCTCGACGTTCTCGAGGATCCAGACGATCTTGGTGCCGGCGAAGTACGTCGCCAGCGGCAGACCGACGACCGACTTGTAGCGGTCGGTGTCGCCGTCGGCGAGCTTGTCGACAATCGACTGCGTGCGGGTGTCCTGCCAGACGATCGCGTTGTAGACCGGCTTGCCGGTGTTCTTGTCCCAGACCACCGCGGTCTCGCGCTGGTTGGTGATGCCGACCGCCGCGACGTCGTGGCGGGTGATGTCGGCGCGGGACAGGGCCTGGCCGATGACCTCACGGGTGTTGTCCCAGATCTCCGACGGGTCGTGCTCGACCCACCCGGCACGCGGGAAGATCTGCTCGTGCTCCTTCTGTCCGACGGACACGATCGAGCCGGAGTGGTCGAAGACGATCGCTCGGGTGGAGGTCGTGCCCTGGTCGATGGCGACGATGTAGTCGGCCATTGGTGCTCCTAACGGTCTTGCTCGGGTGGGTGTGGTGAGGGTGGATCAGGCGAGGGGCAGGAGTGCGTACGACAGCCCGGCTGCGAGGGCACCACCGACGAGGGGGCCGACGACCGGCACCCAGGCGTAGGCCCAGTCGCTCGAGCCCTTGCCCTTGATCGGCAGGAAGGCGTGCGCGATGCGGGGGCCGAGGTCACGTGCAGGGTTGATCGCGTAGCCGGTCGGGCCACCGAGGCTGACACCGATCGCGATCACGAGGAAGGCGACCGGGATGGCGCCGAGCTCGGCCGGGGTCTTGCCGTTGGTGAAGGCGATGACCACGAAGACGAGCACGAAGGTGCCGATGATCTCGGTGACGAGGTTCCAGCCGTACGTGCGGATCGCCGGGCCGGTGGAGAAGACGCCGAGCTTCGCGGCCGCGTCGGGTTCCTCGTCGAAGTGCTGCTTGTAGGCCAGCCAGACGATGACCGCACCGATGATCGCGCCGATCAGCTGGGCGAGCCAGTAGAGGAACATCTCACCGATGGTGATGTTGCCCAGGATGGCCTGCGCGAGGCTCACCGCGGGGTTGAGCTGGCCGCCGGACTTGTACGACACGGTGACACCGGCGAAGACCGCGAAGCCCCAACCGATCGTCACCATGAGGAAGCCGGCTCCGAAGCCCTTGGACTTCGTCAGCGAGACAGCGGCGACGACGCCGCCACCCAGGATGATGAGCATCGCCGTGCCGACGAGCTCGGAGAGGAAATTGACGCCGATGCCGTCCATCGGTGACCTCCAGTGCGTGAGGGTGGGGGTCCGGTGGTACAGCGCCGGCACTCCCCGTTGAGTGATTGGGGCCGAGCATACTGACGGGCATCGACGGATGGCGATGCATTCGTGAGGGAAGTGCGCGATTGTGCACGAACGTGCATGGTCGGTGTGCGCCCGCGCATCCGAGGCCGGTGGGCCGCCCCCGGGGGGGTGCACGAACGTGCACACGGGGGGAACGCTCGCCCGGGGCGGCGATGTAGATTGAGGGCACTCCGGTCGACGACGGCGGTGCTGCCTCGCGATCGCCCGCACTCCGTGGAGGTCAGCATGAAGAAGCTCATCAACGATCCGCAGGCCGTGGTCGACGAGACCGTGCGCGGGTTCGCCCGTGCCCACGCCGGCCACGTCGTGCTGGTCGAGGACCCGATCCACATCCACCGCGCGGACGCCCCGGTGTCCGGCAAGGTCGGGATCGTCAGCGGCGGGGGCAGCGGACACGAGCCGCTGCACGCCGGGTTCGTCGGGTACGGCATGCTCGACGCCGCGGTGCCCGGGCCGGTGTTCACGAGTCCCACGCCGGACCCGATCGTCGCCGCGACGAAGGCCGTCGACGGGGGAGCGGGCGTGCTCCACATCGTCAAGAACTACACCGGCGACGTCCTCAACTTCGAGACCGCCGCCGAACTCGCCGGCATGGACGACGTCCGGGTCGAGTCCGTCGTGGTGGACGACGACGTCGCCGTGCAGGACTCGCTCTACACGGCCGGCCGACGCGGGGTCGCCGGCACCGTCGTCGTCGAGAAGTGCGCGGGCGCCGCAGCCGAGCGGGGGGACGACCTCGACGCCGTCGCCGCCGTCGCCCGGCACGTGAACGACGTCACGCGCTCGATGGGGCTCGCGCTCGCTTCCGGCACCGTCCCGCACGCCGGCGAGCCGTCGTTCACCCTCGCCGACGACGAGGTCGAGCTCGGCATCGGCATCCACGGCGAGCCCGGCCGCGAACGCATCCCGATGGCCCCGGCCGACGAGCTCGTGGACCGCGTGCTCGAACCGATCCTCACCGACCTCGCCGCTCCCGCCGGGTCGAAGCTCCTGCTCCTCGTGAACGGCATGGGCGGCACGCCCCTCTCCGAGCTCTACATCGCCTACCGACGCGCCGCCGAGGTCCTCACCGACCGCGGGTTCGACGTCACGCGTAGCCTGGTCGGCGACTACGTGACATCCCTCGAGATGCAGGGGTTCTCGCTCACCGTCACGGTGCTCGACGACGAACTCACCGCCCTCTGGGACGCACCGGTGGAGACCCCGGCACTGCGCTGGGGACGCTGAACCCACCGCACCACGACCCGGCCCGTGAACGGAGCCGGACGCAGGAAGGAACACGAATTGGCGCTCGACACCGCATGGGCCATCGACTGGGTCCGACGCACCGCCGCGACGATCGACGAGCACCGGGCCGAGCTCGTCACGCTCGACCGTGAGATCGGCGACGGCGACCACGGTGAGAACCTCGACCGCGGCTTCCGTGCCGTGCTCGAGGCCGTGGACGCCGGTTCGTTCGACACCCCCGGAGCCGTGCTGAAGGTCGTCGCGACGAAGCTCATCTCGACGGTCGGCGGTGCCGCGGGTCCGCTGTTCGGGACCGCGTACCTCAAGGCCGCACAGGCCGCCGGGGACGCAGCGGAGCTCGACGCCGACACGCTCGTCCAGGTGCTGACCGCCGCCCGTGACGGCATCGTGTCCCGGGGCAAGGCCGCCGTCGGCGACAAGACCATGGTCGACGCCTGGTCGCCCGCGGTCGACGCCGCCGGCGCCGCGGCCGCCGCCGGGGACAGCCCCGAGCAGGTGCTCGCCGCCGCCGCCGACGCGGCCGTCACCGGCGCGGAGTCGACCGACCCGCTGGTCGCCCACAAGGGCCGCGCGAGCTACCTCGGCGAACGTGCCGTCGGGCACCGCGACCCGGGCGCGCAGTCCACCGTGTACATCCTCCGCGCGGCCGTGGACGCCGCGTGACCGTCGGGATCCTGATCGTCTCGCACAGCGCGGCGATCGCGACCGGCACCGTCGAGCTCGCCCGGCAGATGGCGGCGGACGTCCCGCTCGTGGCCGCCGGTGGCACCGACGACGGCGGCATCGGCACCTCGTTCGAGGCCATCACGGCCGGCATCGAGGAACTCGCCGACGCCGAGGCAGTGGTCGTCCTGTGCGACCTCGGCTCCGCCTACCTGACCACCGACACCGCGCTCGACTTCCTCGACGACGACGTCCGGGCGCGCGTGCACGTCTCGCAGGCCCCGCTGGTCGAGGGCGCGGTCGCCGCGGCCGTCGCCGCACAGACCGGTGGCGACGTCGACGCGGTCCTGGCCGCTGCCGCGTCTGCCGCAGGCTCCGAGGCGGACGCGAGTCGCGCCTCCAGTCCGTCCGGCGACGGTCCAGGAGGCGCGGCGCCGGTCTCCGGGACCGGCTCCGTCGACGACGTGGCCGCGTCCGAGACGGTGGAACTCTTGAACGAGAGCGGCCTGCACGCCCGGCCGGCCGCGGAGTTCGTGAAGACGGCCGCCAAGTTCGACGCCGAGGTCCGGGTCAACGGGGTGGACGCGAAGAGCCTGCTCGCGATCATGGCGCTCGCACTGCCCAGGGGGGCGTCGGTGACCATCGAGGGGACCGGAGCCGACGCGCAGGACGCGGTCGACGCGCTCGTGGCCCTCGTGCGGTCCGGCTTCGGCGAGTGATCCGGCGCGGCTGATGGCGCAGCCGATCGACTCGTCGGACGAGGTCGTGGTGGGCGCGATGGCGATCACCGTGAGCGTCCCGCCCGCGCTGCGGTGGCGGGACGAGCGCCGCGGAGAGGAGTTCGAACTCGAGACCATCACCGTCCGGATGCTGCCAGACCGGACCCTCGCGGCGAAGGCGTACGGGCGACCCGTCGCCGGTGGACGCGGTGCGTACGTCTCGTTCCCCGTTCCGGACCGGCCGGAGCTCGCGGAGGTGATCCGGCGGGGTGCCGACCGGGCCGGCGAGCTCTGGGCGGCACACCGCTGAGGCCGGTCGCTCGGTCCTTCAGGTGATCGAGACGGTGCCGGCGAGGTCGAGGTCGGACGGTCCGCCGGTGACCCCGGCGTCGGCGAGCAGCGTGGCGCCGAACACCGCGCTCCAGAACGTCCGCGCGTCGCGTCCGACGCCGCTCCGGCTCGTCCAGCCGTGTTCGGTGACGACCCGTTCGAGGTAGCGCTCCGACTGCCGGAACAGCACCTGCAGGAGCAGTCGCACCCGATCGCGTTGCGCGGCATCGTCGCCCGCGCTCGCGAGGGCCCGCACGACGAGCGGCGTCGACGGCATCGCGAGGGCGGTGCGGGCGAGGACCTGCCGGAACGCCTCGGCGCTCGTGGCGCGGCGCCCGGCTGCCTGCAACCGGGTCGTGTCGCGCAGGAACAGCGCGAAGGCGGCGTCGAGCACCAGCCGGTCCTTCGATCCGTAGTGGTGCGTGATCTGGTTCGGGTAGACGCCCGCGGCCCGGGCGATCTCGCTCACGGTCACCGTCCGGTGCTCGGTCGGGCCGCCGGTGCCGCTGAGCAGTCCGGCGGTCGCGGCGAGTATCCGCGCCCGGGTCGCTGCCCCGCGCGGGGTGCCCGGGGCGTCGCTCGTGGTTGCCATGCCGGAATTGTACGTGGTACAACTCAACTTGTTCAACGTACAAGAAGGAGCCTCCCGTGCACATCTCCATCACCGGCTACGGAGCGGTGTCGCCGTTCGGCCACGGCGTCGACACGCTCTGGGACGCCCTGGTCGCCGGCCGCTCCGGCGTGCACGACCTCGACCGGACCGGCACGCACTGGGACCAGGTCCCGATCCGGGTCGGTGCCGCCGCCGCACTCGACGCGGACGGAGCACTCGGGCGGGTCCGGGCGAACCGGCTCGACCGCAGCCAGCAGCTCGCGCTCGTCGCGGCGGAGGAGGCCTGGGCGGACGCCGGCGCCCCGACGGTCGAGGGGGACCGGCTCGCCGTCGTCGTCGGCACCGGGATCGGGGGAGTGGAGACGCTCCTCGACGCCCACGACGTGCTCGGCACCGCTGGCGCCCGTCGCGTGTCTCCCCGCACCGTCCCGATGCTCATGGCGAACGCCGCCGCGGCGCAGATCAGCATCGCGTTCGGTGCACGGGCCGGGGCGTACACGACCGTGTCCGCCTGCGCCTCCGGGGCCGAGGCGATCGCGACGGCCGCGCGGTTGATCGTCACGGGGGAGGCCGACGTCGTCATCGCCGGTGGCACCGAGGCGGCCGTGACGCCGGTGACCATGGCGTCCTTCGCGCAGTCGCAGGCCCTCGCGAAGCCCGGCGACGACGACCCGACGACGCTCTCCCGCCCCTTCGACGCATCGCGCCGCGGGTTCGTGCTCGGCGAGGGTGCCGGGTTCGTCGTGCTCGAGCGGGCCGACCACGCCGCTGCCCGCACCCAGCACTCGCACGGGACCCTCGCCGGATGGGGCATCACCTCGGACGCGTTCCACATCACCGCACCCCTGGCGGACGGGTCCGAACAGGAGCGGGCGATGACCGCGGCGATCCGCATGGCCGGGTTGACGGGCGACGACATCGACCACGTCAACGCGCACGCGACCAGCACGCCCGTCGGGGACGTCGGCGAAGCCGCTGCGATCGCTCGCGCGGTCGGCACCGGAGCGGTCGTGACCGCGCCGAAGGGGGCCATCGGGCACATGTTCGGGGCAGCCGGTGCCGTCGAGTCGATCCTCGCCGTGCGGGCGATCGAGACCGGGCTCGTGCCGGCGACGCTGAACCTGGAGCACCTCGACCCGGCGGTCGAGCTGGACGTGGTCGCCGGAGTCGCGCGGGAGGTACCGATCCGGACGGCGCTGAACAACTCGTTCGGCTTCGGTGGGCAGAACGCGTCGCTGGTGTTCACCGCGGCGTGAACCGGCCGCGAGACGGCGGACGCCTCCTGCCATGACCAGGATACGGCCGGACCGGGGGCTTGCCGCAAGACCCCCGTCGTGCCCCACAATCGACCCTCGTGTCAACGCCGTACCCCGTCTTCGACCTCCCCGAACGCCTCGCCGACAAGGCCGATCCGGCCCTGATCGCCGACGACGAGCGGCACTTCGCCGCGATCGCCGCCACCCTCGACGCCTCGACCACGACGCTCACCCGACGCCTCGACGAGCTCCGCCGGACCCGAGCGGGCGGCGGGGAGTACACGGTGGAGCGCGATGCCGAGGTGCGCCGGGTCACCCGCGAGCTCACGGCACTCCGGCGGTACGGGCTCGACCTGTGCATCGGCAGGATGGTCTTCGCCGACCGACCGCACCCGGTCTACGTCGGCCGCTCGGGGCTCACCGACGCGGACCTCGAGCGGCTGCTGGTCGACTGGCGCTCCGCGACCGCCGAACCGTTCTTCGCGGCGTCGCACGGCGATCCTCGTGGCCTGGTGAGCCGGCGACGCTACCGCTGGCAGCGCGGTCGGATCGTGGACTACTGGGACGAGGCCTTCACCGCCGAGGGCCTGCTGCACACCGCAGCCCTGGACGACCAGTCGGCGTTCGTCGCGAGTCTCGGCACCAGCCGCAGCCCGCGGATGCGGGATGTGCTCGGGACGATCCAGTCCGACCAGGACGCCGTGATCCGCGCAGACTCGGCCGGAGCACTCGTGGTGGACGGCGGCCCGGGGACCGGCAAGACCGTCGTCGCGCTGCACCGGGCGGCGTACCTGCTGTACGCCGACCCACGCGTGTCGCCGCGGCACGGGGGCGTGCTGTTCGTCGGGCCGACGCACGGGCACCTCGACTACGTCGGGGACGTGCTGCCGGCACTCGGCGAGGACGGGGTGCAGCTCGCGACCGTGACGGACCTGGTGCCCGACGGCGCCGACGTCCCCGACGAGGCAGATCCGGACGTCGCGGCGATCAAGGCGGGTACGGCGCTGACCCGGGCGGTCGAGCGTGCGGTGCGCGGGTACGAGCAGCCGCCGGAGTTGACGGTCGTCGTCGAGACGGACTGGGCGGACGTGCCGATCACGCCCGACGACTGGGCCGACGCGTTCGACGCGGCGGACCCGGGCGACCCGCACAACGCCGCACGCTCCGACGTCTGGGAGGCGCTGCTCGAGATCGTGACCAACCGCCTCGCGGGAGCGGCCCCACCCAGGGCGATCCGCGCCTCCGTGGACGACAGCGACGTCCTGCGTGACGCGTTCCGCCGGGCGTGGCCCGTGCTCGACCCGGACGGTGTCGTCGCGGACCTGCTCGCGGTGCCCGAGCACCTGGCGCGGTGCGCGCCCGACCTCACCGCAGCCGACCGCGCACGCCTGCACCGCCCGGACTCCCGCGCGTGGACCCGGTCCGACCTGCCCGTGCTCGACGCCGCCCGTCGACGGATCGGGGACCCGGCCGCTCCGGCCCGGGAGCGTCGTGCTGCGGCCGCCAGGGCCGCCGAACGCGAGCGGATGGACCGGGTGATCGAGGACCTCGTCGCGAACGACGACTCCGAGCTGCAGCTCATGAGCATGCTGCGCGGTGCGGACGCGCGGAACAGCCTCGACGACGACGCGGTGACGGCGGCACCGGACGCCGATGCCTTCGCGGGACCGTTCGCCCACGTCGTCGTCGACGAGGCACAGGAGCTCACGGACGCGGAGTGGCTGATGCTGCTCCGGCGGTGCCCGAGCCGGAGCCTCACGGTCGTGGGGGACCGGACCCAGGCGCGGGAGCCGTTCGCCGAGTCGTGGGAGGACCGGCTCGCCCGGATCGGGCTCCGGGACGTCCGGACCGCGCGTCTCCGGATCAACTACCGCACGCCGTCCGAGGTGATGGCGGTCGCGGAAGCCGTCATCCGCGCAGCCGTGCCGGACGCGAACGTGCCGACCTCGATCCGCGACTCCGGCGTGCCGGTGCAGTACGGGACCGCCGACGAGCGGGACGAGGTCCTGGACACGTGGGCCGCGGCGAGCGCCGACGGGATCGCGTGCGTGGTCGGCGACGCCGGGTACGCGGGGACGGACCGGATCCGTTCCCTCTCCCCGGAGGCCACGAAGGGTCTCGAGTTCGACCTCGTCGTCCTGGTGGACCCGGAGCGGTGGCGCCCGGTCGACCGGTACGTGGCGATGACCCGGGCGACCCAACGACTGGTCGTGCTCAGCTCGGCGTGAGTTCCTGCAGGCCGGTGACGCGCAGGAGGTCGAGCTTCGCGGCGTCCTCGGTGCCGGGGACGGCCGTGTAGACGACGATGCGGAGGTCCCCGCCCGGCACGCTCAGGACGTCGCAGTCGATCTCGATCGGGCCGACGGGGGAGTGCACGCGCTTGCGGCTCGCCCGGTGCTCGGCGACGCGTCCGGTGTCCCAGCGGCGCTCGAACTCGGGGGACTCGCGACGGAGGCGTGCCACGAGCTCGGCGAGGTCCCGGTCGGCGGGGTACCGTCCGACGGCGGCGCGGAGGTCGGCGGCGAGGTCGCTGGAGAACTCCTCCTGGTGCTCGTCGTCCCACTCGACCTCGTCGTGGCCGTGCATGAAGTGTCGCCACACGAGGTTCCGGTCGATGCCCGTGTACCGGGATGGGTCACCGGTGAGCGCTGCCCAGAGGTCGTTCCACAGGACGATGTCGTGCGCGGCGGTGAACACGGCGAGGGGGACGTCGCCGAGGCGGTCGACGATGCGCTGCACGCCCGGGGTGACGTGCCGGGGGACGACCCGGCGCGACGGCGGCGCGGACCCTGCGACGCGGCAGAGGTGGTCGCGTTCCTCCTCGGTGAGACGGAGCGCGGTGGCGAGTGCGCCGAGCAACTGCGGCGACGGGTTCGTCGCGCGTCCCTGTTCGAGGCGGACGACGTAGTCGACGCTCACCCCGGCGAGCGCAGCGAGCTCCTCGCGACGGAGACCGGGCGTCCGTCGTCCGGGCCCGGCCGGCAGGCCGACCGCTTCGGGACGGACCCGGTCGCGCCAGGAACGCAGCACACTCGCGAACTCGCTCATGCCCACCATCCTCGACCCGCGCCTCCCGGCCTGCCTGGTACTGGTGGTCCCACTGTCGAGCGGTGCCTGGGGGACCGGGCCACGGAGGCGGAGGCTGGGCGCATGACAACGACACTCATCACCGGAGCCAACCGCAGTCTCGGGCTCGAGACCGTCCGTCGCCTCGTCGAGGCCGGGCACACCGTGTACGCCGGCATGCGCGATCCGGCCACAGGGGACGCGGCGCGTGCCCTCGGCGCGCACGTCGTCCAGCTGGACGTCACCGACCAGTCCTCGGTCGAGCGCGCGGTCGCCGGACTGCGCGGACTCGACGTGCTCGTCAACAACGCCGGAATCCTCGGGACGTCGTTCGGGGTCGACGACCTCGACGCCGCTGCGATCGGAGCCGTGCTCGACACGAACGTGACCGGCGTCGTGCGCGTGACGCAGGCGGCGCTGCCGCTGCTGCGGGAGTCGGCGAACCCGGTCATCGTGAACGTGGCCTCGGGTGTGGGCTTCCCGCGGTGGCTGACGACTCCGGGGCGGGACGAGTACCCGGTGCCGGCGGTGCCGTACGCGGCGTCGAAGGCGGCACTCATCGCCCTGACCGTGCAGTACGCGAAGAACCTGCCCGGGTTCCGGGTGAACGCGAGCGACCCCGGGTACACGGCGACGGAGTTCAACGGGTTCGGCGGGCACCAGACCGTGACCGAGGGGACGGACGCCACGGTGGCGCTGGCGACGATCGGCGCGGACGGTCCCACGGGGGAGTTCCACGACCGCGCCGGGCGCGTCGCGTACTGAGGGCGGGCGGCCCGCGGGGCGCCGCGGCCGCTTCGTGAGCAGAAGATGTCGGGTCGGACGGATCGACCCGACACCTTCTGCTCACCAAGTGCGTCCCCACCGCGGGCGGGACGGCCTGGAGGCACGGCTCGCGTCCGACGGGCGAGCTCGCTCCGTCCCGTGGCCGGGTCGCAGAGCGCCCGGTTCAGTCGTGCACGTCGGCACCGAAACCCAGCCCTGGACGCATCATCCAGCCCGCTGCATCGGGGAGCGGGCGGAACCCGAACCGCTCGTACAAGCCGTGGGCGTCGGCGGTGAAGAGTGCGAACCGCTTCAGTCCGAGTGGCTCGATGGCCTCAGTGACTCCCTGGACGAGGGCGACCCCGACACCCCTGCCTCGCGCCTCCGGGTCGACGAAGACGTCGGCGAGCCAGCCGAACGTCACACCGTCGGTGATCACACGGGCGTACCCGAGCTGCTGACCGCTGGTGTCGTCGTAGACGCCGAAGTTCCGGGAGCCGGCGATGATCGCGTCCTGCGTGGCACGGTCACGGCCCCGGGCCCAGTAGGACTCCTCGCTCAGCCAGCGGTGGACACGGGGGACGTCGAGGTCGGCGGGGTCGGCGGAGAAGCGCAGTCCGTTCATGCAGCCAGTGAAGCGGCGGCGGCGTCCGGGCCGCAACGGCCGATCCACGATCTGTGGACGGCGCTCACGCGGGGCACCGTCTGTCAGGATGGCCGGATGCGCGCAGTCCAGTACGACGAGTTCGGTTCCGTCCCCGTGGTCGTGGATGTCCCGGACCCGGTCGCCCCGGTCGACGGGGTGGTCGTCCGGGTCGCCGCGACCGGGGTCTGCCGGAGCGACTGGCACGCGTGGAAGGGGCACGACGACTCGGTGCGCCTGCCGCACGTCCCCGGGCACGAGTTCGCCGGCGTGGTGTCGTCCGCCGGCCCCGACGTCCGCGGGTTCGCCGTGGGGGACCGGGTCACCGCGCCGTTCGTCTTCGCGTGCGGCGAGTGCGAGCAGTGCCTGGACGGTGCGACGCAGGTGTGCACCCGGCAGCAGCAGCCCGGCTTCACACTGCCCGGTTCGTACGCCGAGGCCGTGGTGGTCCCGCACGCGGACGTCAACCTCGTCGCGCTGCCGGACGCCGTCGGGTTCGCCGAGGCCGCCGGACTCGGGTGCCGCTTCGGGACCGCGTACCACGCACTGCACGCCCGGGGACGGGTGGCCGCCGGCGAGTGGGTGGCCGTCTTCGGCTGCGGGGGAGTCGGACTGTCGACCGTCATCGTCGCGGTCGCCGCCGGAGCGAAGGTCGTCGCGGTGGACGTCTCGCCCGCCGCGCTCGCACGTGCGGAAGCCCTCGGTGCGGTCGCGGTGCCGATGGACGACGCGGTCGGGGGGGCCGTCCGAGCCGTCACGGGCGGCGGAGCCCACGTGTCCGTGGACGCCTTCGGCAGCCGCGCCACGTCGGTCGCCGCGGTCGCCGCACTGCGGCCTCGGGGTCGGCACGTCCAGGTCGGGCTGCTGCTCGACGACGAGGCCGTGCCGGCGATCCCGATGGGCCGCGTCATCGGCGACGAACTCGAGCTGCTCGGCAGTCACGGGATCTCGGTGGGGGAGTACGCCGCGATGCTCGACGACGTCGTCGCGGGGCGACTCCGCCCGTCCGAGTCGATCGGTCGGACGATCGGGTTCGACGAGCTTCCCGAGGCGATCCTCGCGATGGACAGGCCGGCGACCTCCGCGGGCATGACGGTCGCGGTGTTCTGAGCGCCGGCGACCGCGCTCAGCCGGCGATCCGGAGCGATCGGACGTCCTCGACGATCTGCTCGGGCGACCCAGGGGTGTCGTCCGGCCAGAGGGGCGCATGTGCTGCCGCGGCACGCAGCCACTCGACCACGGCGACCCGCACGGCGTCGGACGCCTCGCGGAGGTCATGTCCGTACTGCATGCGGAGCTGTTCGTCGGTCCACGGCACGCCGACGCCGATCGTGTCGAGCGGGTGCGGCGGCCGCACGGGCAGGTCCTCCCACTCGGCCAAGGTCGTCGACGCCGCGCCGCCCTCCGGCGCGGGAGCGGGCGTCCCGAGGACGGCGTCCGGATCCGCAAAGGCTTCCCGCCCCTCGACCAGCAACCGTTCGATGGTCGTCGGGATCGCGAGCCCGTTCGCGTCGAACCTGGCGGCCGTCTCGAACCAGTGGTCAGCCGCCTCCCGCAGGCCGGCAGCGGCGACCACGAGTCGCTGATCCGCGATCTCGGCCACCGACTCCGCGTCGGTCCGCATCGTGATGAACGCCGTCGAGTACCCCAGCGCGCTCATGAGGTCGGACGCCTCGGTACGGAGGATCGGTCGTCCGCCGTCCTCGACGGCCGCGACGACGTCCTCGTCCCATGACCAACCGCGCAGGCGCATCCGGAACGCCACCGTCGACCGGTCCAGGTGCACGAGTTCCCGGCGCACCCGTCGGAGGTTCCGGCCGATCTGCTCGTCGTACGCACCCATGCCGGGAACGCTAGCGCTTCGGTCGGTACACGTCCGCCTTCGCGCCGCCGTCGAACACCGTCGAGCTGATCAACGTCAGGTCGAGTTCGTCCTGCAGCCCCGAGAAGATCCCGTCACCCGTCCCGAGCACCACCGGCAGGACCACCAGGCGGTACTCGTCGACGAGGCCCACAGCCACCAGGCTCCGGCAGAAGTCCGTCCCGCCCTGTGCGAGGACGTCGGCGCCGTCCTCGGCCCGCAGCCGGTCGACCTCCGCCACGAGGTCGCCGTTCGCCACCCGGGCACCGGTCCAGGTCGCCGCCGCGGGGGAGTCGGCCCCACCCGTGTCGACCGTGGCGGGATCGAACCCGGCCTGGCGGGTGAAGACGACCTTCGGGACGGTGTTCATCGCACCGGCGACGGGTGTCGTCGCGTTCGCCCAGAAGCCGGCGATGGACTCGAACGTCCGACGACCGAACGCGTGCACACCGGCGCCGGACACGGTGTCGAGCACCCACGCGGCCGAGTCCGGACTCGCGTCGCGGAACATCCAGTCGGACTCCGCACGTGCACCTGCGACGAAACCGTCGAGGGACATCGACATCTTGAGGACGAGCTTCCGCATCGGACACCGCCGCTTCCGAGCACCGCTCGGTGCTCATGACCGCGATGCTAGAACAGTTCGGAACACCTCACCAGCGCCGCGAGTTGCACGTCGTCGACGTGATGCGTCAGTGGGAGATCGATCGCGCAGCGAGCGCGACCAACGGCTCAAGGGGGCGAACGAGGAGTCCCTGAAGCGCGACCTTCCACGGCGAATAGACCGAGCCGTTCGTTCCGGACTGCCCTGCGAACAGCGGTCGTCGTGGAAATCGCGAGACCTTAACCTTACGAATCGTCCTCGCAAACCGAATGCGCGCGGCAACACAGTGCTCTATCTCGATACGTCGTTCGTAGTCGACGTCTTCGGCCGCAGGCAGGATGACCTCCTGCCACATCCGCACCGACGCACCGAGAACTCGAGTATCAGAGTGCGACCCATCGATTCGCGTCCTGAGGCGAACACCGTCGGAGGCGAGCTTGCCGAATACCTGCCCGGGATTGGTGACGACGAGTCGACCGGTCACCTTGTAGACCGTGTCTGCGCCATCGAACTCGTTGCTGTCGATCGCGTACCTGATCGCGGACCACTCGATGTACCCGATACCGCGATCAACGACCTCTGCGCTGGGTTCGTAGTTGACGTACTGGATTGCCGCGCGATCGTCGGGTGCCACCTCGGACAGGAATGTTGAACGCTCGAATCCGCTCGTCTCGACGATGATGACGCCGGCGTCTTGCTGACGGGCGGCCTCGACCCAGTGCTTGAGCGCGTCCTGGTACTGACGGAGCCGGATCGTCGGGTCGGTGACGCGCAACTTCTTCAGCATGTTCGGGCGCACGGTGGCGGTCAGGAGGAAGTACTGCTGCGGGTTGTCGTGCACGATGGCCTCCTGCTGGGAGCGAACTGTTCATCCCAAGAGTGAGTCTAAATATTCCAAATGTCAAATATGCGTGTCTAGGCCTAAGGGTGTGCAAATACGCGAGCGAGGATCTGAGTTGACATAATATGCATTATCGGCGCGCAGCGAGTGGGGCCAGGAGGCGCGGATCACCGCAGCTCGTCGGCTCACGCCAGCCGCGCCTCCCGTCCCTCCTGCAGCAGCGACGACCGTCATCCGCACGGCGTCGACGGCTTGGGTCGCGCGGCGCGCGACGTCATCCCCAGGACCGATGACTTCCTCCGTGGTGTCGGTGACCATCGATATCATGCATATCAGTTCGGTAGCGATCTCCAGGAGGCAGGCATGACACCGTCGCGCCCACAGCTCGTCGTCCACGACGACGCCGTCCGCGCGAACACCGCCGTGTTCGCCGACCGGACGGACGGCGGCGTCATGGCCGTCCTCAAGGCCGACGGCTTCGGCCACGGGGCGATCGCCCGGTCGGTCCTCGCCGCCGGAGCGACGTCGATCGGCGTGACCACCATCGACGAAGCGATCGCCGTCCGGGCAATCGTGACGGACGCGCCGGTGCTCAGCTGGCTCAACCCGGTCGACGCGGACTTCGACGGTGCGCTGCTCGCCGACGTCGACATCGCCGTCCCGAGCGCCGAGCTGCTCAGTGCCGTCAGCCGTGCAGCAGTCCGGACCGGACGCCGTGCCCGGGTCCACCTGCACGTCGACGTCGGGATGGCCCGCGACGGTGCCGACCCCGGGTCGTGGCCGTCACTGTGCACCGCCGCACGCGAGCTCGAGCGGCTCGGCACGGTCCGGGTCGTCGGGGTGATGGGCCACATGTCCTGCGCCGACCAGCCCGACGACCCGCAGAACACGCGCGAACGGCTGCTCTTCGACAACGCGGTCCGCACCGCCCGGCGCCGCGGACTGTCCGGCTTCGTCACGCACCTCGCCGCCACGGCAGCGACCGTCACCGGGGTCGGCGGCCGCCACGGTCTGCACCGCATCGGCGCGGGGCTCTTCGGGATCGACCCCTCCCGGACCTCGACGGACCTGCAGCCGACGCTCTCCCTGACGGCTCCGGTCGTCGGTTCCCGGGTGATCGGCCCCGGGGCCGGCGTCGGCTACGGCCTCGACCACGTCGTCGACCGTCGGACCACCCTGGCGCTGCTCCCCCTGGGCTACGGCGACGGACTCCCCCGTGCGGCGTCCGAGCGGGCCGAGGTCCAGGTGCGCGGACGCCGCAGACCGCTCGTCGGCCGGTTCTCGATGGACATGGTCGTCGTGGACACCGGCGACGACCGGCTGGAGCTCGGCGAGACCGTCACGTTCTTCGGGCGCGGCCTCGACGGCGAGCCGACCGTCCACGACTGGGCGGGCTGGGCCGACACCATCGAGCACGAGATCGTCACCCGCATCGGCACGCGCGCCGCCCGGGTCCACCGCACCGTCACCACCCCGGAGGCCACCGTTGCTTGATCGCCACGACTCCCACACCCCCACAGCGCCGACGCGGATCGCGGTCGTCGGTGGCGGCGCGAACGACGAGCACGAGGTCTCGCTCGCATCCGCGGCCGCGGTCACGCGTGCCGTCCGGGCCCTCGGCTTCGACGCGGTCCCCCTGACGATCGACCGGACGGGCGGCTGGCGGCACACGGACGGTGCCGCGCTGTCCCCCGCGGACGCCGTCGCCGTGCTGACGTCGTGCCGCGCGGCGTTCCCGGTGCTCCACGGTGTCCACGGTGAGGACGGCGCGGTCGCCGGCTTCCTCACGATGATCGGCGTGCCGGTGGTCGGCTCCCCCGTCCGCGCCGGTGCACTCGGCATGGACAAGTGGGTCACGAAGACCGTGGCCGAGGCCGTCGGCGTCCGCACGGCGCCGGGTGTGCTGATCCGCGCTGGAGACGAGATCGGCCCGGTGCCCCTGCGGCCGCCCTTCGTCGTGAAGCCGACGACCGGTGGGTCGAGCAACGGCGTGACGGTGGTCCGGACGCCCGACGCGTACGCGGCTGCCGTGGCAGATGCCCGGGCTGCAGGCACCGACGTGCTCGCCGAGGCGTTCGTCACCGGGCGCGAGATCGACATCGCCGTGTTCCGCGACGACACCGGGGCGCTCCGCACCGGCGCGACGCTGGAGATCGGCGTCGCCGACGGAGACGTGTTCGGGCGCACCGAGAAGTACGACGGGACCGCACGGTTCACGGTGCCGGCGGCGCTGTCTGCCTCCGACGAGGCAGCGATCGACCACGCAGCCCGAATCCTCTACGACACGCTCGGGTGCTCTGGCGTCGCGCGGTTCGACTTCTTCCTCACCGACGACGGCGTCGTGCTGAACGAGGTGAACACCGCGCCGGGGTTCACCGAGCAGTCGCAGGTGCCCCGGATGTTCGCGGCGGTCGGCTTGGACTACGTCGAGCTCGTTCGCGCCCTGCTGCAGGCGACGGAACCGGCCGTCTGACCGGCGGACCGTGCCGCCGTGCGATCAGGACTGCGGATCGACGCTCGTCGGGACGTCGTCCGCGTCGATCTCGAGCGAGGCGTGTTCGCCGCCCTGCTCCTCGAGGTTCTCCTGGTCTGTGTCCAGCTGCTCGGGCTCCTCGCTGTGGGTGGTCTCCTCGGCAGGGTCAGGCTGGCTGTAGCTCATGTGGCGGAAGCTACGCGGACCGACCTGAGCACGCGTCCGGCGGTCCGGAACACGCGTTGCGTGGTCCAGGAGGAACGGTGCGGGCCCGACCCGTGCCTCCCGTCCGCCGTGGCGTCGCGACGTGGGGACGTGGGGTGCGACGCGCGGATGCCGAACGCCAGCGAGGCGGATCGGCATCGCTGCCGACCCGCCTCGCTGGCGGACCGCCGCGCGCCGACTCGGGATGGTGATCCCCGGTCAGACGCCAGCGGCGATGTGGACTCAGGCTTGGGACAGCACGACCGCGGTGAGGATGTAGCCGACGATGCCGATGACGATCGCGATGGCCGACAGGATGATGCCGCCGAGGACGATCCCCCGACCGGACGCGCGTCGGCGAGCCAGGATGCCGAGGACGAGCCCGATGATGCCGGCGATCACGCCGATGATCGCGAGGAAGATGCCCCCGACGACACCGATGATGCCGAGGACGAGGCTCGCGATGGCGAGTCCGCCACCCGTGCCGGCCGGTGCTGCACCGGGCGTGTTCGCTGCGGGGTAGTTCGGTCCACCGGTCTGGTCGGCCATGAGGTCTCCTTCGTCGTGGACGCTCGTCATGCGACCGGGTAGCCGCGGGCGGGGTGGCCCAAGCATGAGCGTCAGTCAGGACGGTAGACCGTTCGGCCAGCTGGTGTTCAGGTACTCCGCCCGGACCTGTCCCCCGCCTCAGGCTCCGACGTATGCCGCCAGGTGCTCCCCCGTGATCGTCGACCGAGCCGCGACGAGCTCGGCCGGCGTGCCCTCGAACACGATGCGGCCGCCGTCGTGGCCGGCGCCGGGCCCGAGGTCGATGAGCCAGTCGGCATGTGCCATCACGGCCTGGTGGTGCTCGATCACGACGACCGTCCGCCCGGCCTCGACCATGCCGTCCAGCAGCCCGAGCAGCTGTTGGACGTCCGCCAGGTGCAGCCCGGTCGTCGGCTCGTCGAGGACGATCACCCCGCCGGGGTCGCCGAGGTGCGTCGCGAGCTTGAGGCGCTGCCGCTCGCCGCCGGACAGCGTCGTCAGCGGCTGGCCGATCGTCAGGTACCCGAGTCCGACGTCGACGAGCCGGGCGAGGATCGCGTGCGCCGCGGGGATCCTCGACTCCCCCGTCGCGAAGAACGCCGCAGCGTCGGCCACGGGCATCGCGAGGACCTCGCTGATGTCCTTCCCCCCGAGCCGGTACTCGAGCACCGACTGGTCGAATCGCTTCCCACCGCACTCGGCGCACGGGGTCGCGATGCCGGCCATCATGCCGAGGTCCGTGTAGATGACCCCCGCGCCGTTGCACGCCGGGCACGCACCCTCGGAGTTGGCGCTGAACAGGGCGGGCTTCACACCGTTGGCCTTCGCGAAGGCCTTGCGGATCGGCTCCAGCAGCCCCGTGTACGTCGCCGGGTTGCTCCGCCGGGAGCCGCGGATCGCGCCCTGGTCGATCGCGACGACACCGTCACGCGGTGACAGCGACCCGTGGATGAGCGTGCTCTTGCCGGAGCCGGCGACACCCGTCACGACCGTGAGCACCCCGGTCGGCACGTCGACGTCCACACCCTGCAGGTTGTGCGCATCGGCGCCGCGGATCTCGAGGACGCCGGTGCGTTCGCGCACGACGTCCTTCACCGACACCCGGTCGTCGAGGTGGCGACCGGTGACCGTGTCGCTCGTGCGGAGCCCGTCGACCGGCCCCTCGTAGCAGAGCGCCCCGCCGTTCGTCCCCGCCCCCGGCCCGAGGTCCACGACGTGGTCCGCGATCGCGATGACCTCGGGCTTGTGCTCGACGACGAGCACCGTGTTGCCCTTGTCGCGGAGGCGGAGCAGGAGCCCGTTCATCCGCTCGATGTCGTGGGGGTGCAACCCGGTGCTCGGTTCGTCGAAGACGTAGGTGACGTCGCTCAAGGACGACCCGAGGTGCTTCACCATCTTGACGCGTTGCCCTTCTCCCCCGGACAGGGTCCCCGTGGGGCGGTCGAGCGAGAGGTACCCGAGGCCGATCTCGACGAAGGAGTCGACCGCGTCCCGCAGGCCGTCGAGCAAGGGCCCGACGGTCGGTTCGTCGATCCCCCGCAGCCAGGCGGCGAGGTCGGTGATCTGCATCGCGCAGACGTCCGCGATGCTCTTGCCGGTGATCGTCGACGACCGTGCGACGTCGTTCAGCCGAGTGCCACCGCAGGCCGGACAGGTGGTGAAGGTGACCGCGCGGTCGACGAAGGCCCGGATGTGGGGCTGCATCGCTTCGCGGTCCTTCTGCAGGAACGAACGCCGCACGCGCGGGACGAGCCCCTCGTAGGTCATGTTGATGCCGGCGATCTTCTGCTTCGTCGGTTCGCGGTACAGGAAGTCCTGGCGTTCGGCGTCCGTGAAGTCACGGATCGGCGTGTCCTTGTCGAAGTACCCGGACTCGGCGAACATCCGGACGTTCCAGCCGTCCGTGCCGTACCCGGGGATCGTGATCGCCCCGTCCGACAGGGACTTCGTGTCGTCGAACAGCTGCGTGAGGTCGATGTCGGTGACCGTGCCGCGGCCTTCGCAGTCGGCGCACATGCCGCCGAGCCGTGAGAACGAGACCTTCTCCGCCTTGGCGTCCTTGCCCTTCTGCACGGTGATGGCGCCGCCGGCCGTGACCGTCGCGAGGTTGAAGGAGAACGCGTTCGGGCCACCGATGTGGGGCGTCCCGAGGCGGCTGAACAGCACGCGGAGCATGGCGTTGGCGTCCGTCACGGTGCCCACCGTCGAGCGGGGATCGGCGCCGATGCGTTCCTGGTCGACGACGATCGCGGTGGTGAGGCCGTCGAGCACGTCGACGTCGGGGCGTGCGAGCGACGGCATGAAGCCCTGCAGGAACGCGCTGTACGTCTCGTTGATCATGCGCTGCGACTCCGCCGCGATGGTCGCGAAGACCAGTGAGCTCTTGCCCGACCCGGACACGCCGGTGAAGACGGTCAGGCGACGCTTCGGGAGCTCGACGTCGACGTCGCGCAGGTTGTTCTCACGTGCACCACGCACCCGGATGCGGTCGTGGGTGTCAGCGGCGTGCTCGGCACTCGGTTCCATGCCCCACAGGGTAGCGGTGACGTGTGACGTTCCACAGGACGGTTCCGCACTGGAACGAGCCGGCGCGTCAGGACGGCGCGTGCGTGCGGACGAGGCCCGGGAGCTCGGCGGGCTCGAAGGGCTCGTCGGTGGCGTCGAGCTCGTCGGCCGTCCACCAGCGGGACCGCAGGATGTCCACGCGCTCGTCGTCGGTCCACTCGGCGTCCGACAGCGTGAAACCGGGCGTCCGGACGACGTAGAACTCCGCGTGGCCGCGGTCATGGTCGGCCAGGTCCCACTCGACGGTGAAGTCCCACGACCACACCGGTTCCCCCGGGTCGTCGATGACGATGCCGGTCTCCTCGCGCAGCTCGCGGATCGCGGCGTCGCGGTGCTCCTCGCCGGGGTCGACACCGCCGCCGGGCGTGATCCAGCGGTGCGCTCCGTCCGACGACGGGGAGTTGGTGTCCATCAGGAACACCCGACCGTCGGGGTCGAGCAGGATGATCCGGGAGGTGCGGCGCAGGCCGGGCTTCGCAGTCACCCGTCCGACGTTAGCCGACGAAGCCGCTGACGTCGCCGACGAGCTTGGTGTGGTCGGCGGGGATCGGCTCGATCGCGGCCGCGGCGATCTCGGCGGCGAACTCGGAGACGCTGTAGAGCTTGCCGACCTCGGCACGGCGGCCCTCGATCGCGCCCGGGTTGAGGCGGTTGAGGAGCGTGGCGGTGATCGTGCCCTCGATCATGTCGCCGGAGACGACCACGAACTCGATGCCCGCTGCGTCGAGCTGCGGCACGAGTTCGCGGAGGGCGAGCTCGCCGGCCCGCTTGCTCTTGGCGACCGGCACGTACTCGTCCATCGTCTCGGCGGTCTCGACGAAGTGGGCCTGGTGGCTCGTGACGAACACGACGCGCGATCCGGCGGGCATGTGCGGCACGGCGGTCTGCAGCATGTCCACCTGCGCGTCGCGGTTCAGGCGCAGCGCGTAGTCCTCGCCCAGGCCGGACTCCATGCCACCGGAGGCGTTGAGCACGAGCAGGTCGATGCCGCCCCACTCCTGCACGACGGTGTCGACCATCGCCTGGACGGAGTCGTGGTCGGTCAGGTCCGCACCGACGGCGAGTGCCGACCCGCCCGCGGCGACGATCTTCTCGGCGATCTGCTCGGCACGCTTGGCCTTGTTGCGGTAGTTCACGACGACCTTGGCGCCGGCCTCGGCCAGGTACCCGACGGTGTCGGCGCCGATGCCGCGGGACGAACCCGTGACGAGGGCGCGCTTGTCGGCGAGGGATCCGGGGGCGAGGGGGTTGCTCACAGTCGTGTTCTCCAGGTCTGGTTCGGCGGGTCGGCCGCCGACGAGCCTACCAACCACCGCGCGGGCACAGCACGGACTTGATATGTTGAACGGAGTTGGACCGGCCGTCGCGACGCAGCGAGCAGCCGCGCGCGACCGAGGGAGGGAGATCGCGTGAACGGGATCGATTGGATCCAGACCGTCATCTGGATCGGACTGGTGCTCCTGCTGGGCGTGGTCGAGATATTCACGCTCGACTTCATCTTCATCATGCTCGCGGCCGGTGCTGCCGGCGGGCTGGTCGCGGCACTGCTCGGCGCACCGTGGTGGCTGTCGGCCATCATCGCCGCGGGCGTCGCCCTGCTGTTGCTGTCGTTCGTCCGGCCGCGGCTCCTGACGGCACTCGGTCGCAACGCCGACCCGCACCGCACCAACGTCGAGGGACTCATCGGGCTGCCGGGCACGGTCGCCGTCGCCTTCACCGCGTCCGCCCCCGGCCAGGTCCGCCTGGCCAACGGCGAGACCTGGAGCGCCCGCATCTCCGCCGACGCCACAGACCGAACACCGCCGCTCGGGACCCCCGTGGTCGTCGAGTCCATCGAGGGGTCGACGGCTGTCGTCCGCCTCGGAGAAAGGGCCACCTCGTGACCATCTCAGCCGGGACGATCGCACTGCTCGTCCTCATCCTCGTCGTCGTCATCTTCGTGATCGTCGTCCTGTCCCGCGCGATCCGCATCGTGCCGCAGGCGACCGCGGGGATCGTCGAACGCCTCGGGAAGTACCACAAGACCCTCAACCCCGGGTTGAACCTTCTGGTGCCGTTCATCGACCGACTCCGGCCGCTGCTCGACATGCGCGAGCAGGTCGTGTCCTTCCCGCCGCAGCCCGTCATCACCGAGGACAACCTGGTGGTCTCGATCGACACGGTCGTCTACTTCCAGGTCACGGATGCCCGCGCCGCCACCTACGAGATCGCCAACTACCTCGGCGCGGTCGAGCAGCTCACGACCACCACGCTCCGCAACGTCGTCGGTGGCCTCAACCTCGAAGAGGCCCTGACCAGCCGCGACAACATCAACGGCCAACTCCGCGTCGTGCTCGACGAGGCGACCGGCAAGTGGGGCATCCGCGTCGGCCGCGTCGAGCTCAAGGCGATCGAGCCGCCCGTGTCGATCCAGGACGCCATGGAGCAGCAGCTGCGTGCCGAGCGCAGCCGTCGTGCCGCCATCCTGCAGGCCGAGGGGACGAAGCAGTCCCAGATCCTCGAGGCCGAGGGGCAGCGGCAGGCCGCCATCCTCGCGGCCGAGGGTGACGCGAAGGCCCAGGTCCTCCGCGCCGAGGGTGAAGCGCAGGCGATCGCCACGGTGTTCGACGCCATCCACACCGGCGACCCGGACGACAAGCTCCTGTCGTACCAGTACCTGCAGACCCTGCCGAAGATCGCCGAGGGCACCGCGAACAAGCTCTGGATGATCCCGAGCGAGTTCACCGAGGCACTGTCCGGCATCGCGAAGGGCTTCACCGCCGGGCGCACCGGCAGCGGACCGATCGCCGGCGGCGGCGCGGGCGGCGACTTCCTGTCGCGGATCTCCAAGCTCGCGAACGAGAGCCTGGCGAACAGCGCGGCCGCCGACGCCGCGGCCGGTTCGGTCCCCCGCCCGGATGCCACGGCGGCAGACATCGTCCCCGAGTCCGAGCTCGACCAGCGTCTCGCCGAGTCGAACAAGAGCGTCGACGCGCACCTCGCGGCGTCGGACGAGGCCGCGGCCGACGAGCTCCGCGACGCAGCGAAGGACGAGCACCACGGCAGCGCGACCGACGCGGGACCCGACGCCTCCGGGCACCGCACGAGCGACGGCTCCGGCCGCCGCTGACCGCGGGCCGACGGCCATCACGACGACGACGCCCGCCCCGGGAAACCGGGGCGGGCGTCGTTGTTGTGTGCGGGTCAGGCGCCGCGTCGTGCGCGCAGGAACTGCAGTCGCTCCTGCAGGAGCTCCTCGAGCTCTTCACGCGAGCGTCGCTCGAGCAGCATGTCCCAGTGGGTCCTGGGGGCCTTGACGTCCTCTTCGGCGACCTCGACGGGGATGCCGTCGTCACCGAGGAGTCGTCCTTCGCGACCGGAGCGGGGCTCCGACCACGTCTGGGGGACGTCTGCATCCGCCGAGAAGACGATGTCGAACGTCTCCCCCGACTCCGTCTGGTAGACCGCACGCTTGCGGTCCGAGAGCTCGACGCCCTCTTCGCTCTGGAGACTCTGACTCCCGAGCCGCATGCCGCGGAGACTCCGATCAGCCATGTGTGTGCTCCTCTCGCTCGTCTGCCCTCCACAACACTGTCCCACGCGCCTGCACTCCCGGACCGGCGCATTCACAGTCCTCTCCCAGTGCGGGGCCGCGGCCGGGGCGCTCAGGCGCGGCGAGCAGTCCCGCGGCGGCCCCAGGGCGCGCAGGCGAGCAGCGTGAGGAGCCCGCCGAGCGAGAGCAGGAGCACGATCGATCCGGACGCGAGGGTCGCCGGGGTGGTGGTCGTCCCGAGCGGCACGTCCGTGATCATCGAGGTCGCGGTGTACGCCGGCACCCGGTCGATCGTCCGTCCGGTCGGGTCGATGACCTGCGACGCCCCGACGGTGGAGATGTTCACGAGCGACCGACCGGTCTCGATCGCCCGCATCCGAGCGATCTCGAGCTGCTGCAGGTTCTCGTCGGTGCCGTCGAAGTCCGCGTTGTTCGTCTGCGCCAGGATGACCTGCGCTCCCCCGCGCGCCATGTCGGTGGCGAGTCCGTCGTCGACGATGTCGAAGCAGATCGCGATGCCCGCCCGGACGCCGGCGACCGACAGCACGTTCGGCTTCGTCCCCGGGGTGTAGTCGCGCTGCAGCAGCCCGATGAGCGACGGCGCGAGCTTGGAGAAGAACCAGCGGTCCGGGACGTACTCGCCGAAGGGCACCGGGCGCTTCTTGTCGTAGGACGACTGCCAGCCGTCCTTCGTCCACACGAACGAGGTGTTGTGCAGGACCCCCGAGGACGTCTGCGTGATGGCGCCGGCGACGATCGGCGCCCCGACGGAGTCGACGACCTGGTCGAGGGCCGACGCGATCACCGGCTGCTGGCGCGGATCGAACTCGGCGGAGCCCTCGGGCCAGACCACGAGGTCGACCCCCTTCGCCTCGACGTCGGTCGCCGCGACCTGCGCGCTCAGCACCGCGCCCGGCGCCGCCCGGTCGAAGTACCCGGCGGGGCCGTCGCCCTGCACCGACTCGATCCGGATCGTGCCGTCGGTGGCGGTCGGCCACGCGGGCACGGCGAGCACGGCGGCGACGAGCAGTCCCGCCGTCGCCACGCGGACGGGCACCCTGACGGCCCGGCCGGGACCGCGGGGCACGACCAGGGCGAGCGACACGACGACCGCGACGCAGTACACGACGACGAACGTCACCCCGAGCACGCCCACGTAGGCAGCCAGGTGCGTGAACGGGCCCTGCGACTGCGAGAGACCGACCCGCCCCCACGCGAAGCCGCCGTAGGGCCAGCTCCCCGAGAACCACTCGCGTCCGGTCCAGAGCGCGGCGACGACGGCCGGGAGGCCCCACACGCGTCCGGCGGTGGACGGCACGACACGCGCCACCCAGCGGTACGCGAGGGCGATCGCGACGCTGCCGAGGGCGAAGAACGCGGCTTCGAACAGCGCGAGCGCGAACCACGGGACCGGGCCGAGGTAGCGGCCGGCCCACGAGATCGCGGGGATCCAGAAGGCCGCGCCGGAGACGTACCCGAGCCAGGCCGCGCGCCGGGCACGCTGGCCCATCGCGGCGAGCAGCATGCACGCGAGTGCCGGGAAGGCGAGGAACCACCAGCCCGGCGACGGGAAGGCGAGTGCGAACAGCACGCCCCCGATGACGGCGAGCGGGAACGCCTGCGCGAGCGGCAGGGCGGCGAAGTCGGACCGGCGGCCCGCCGGCGGGCGCACGGCGGAACCGCGACCCCCCGCCGCGGACCCACGCCCAGCGGTCGCGTCCTGACCAGAGGCGACGGAGGCAGTGGAGGCGGCGCCCTGCGGGCGCACGTCGGACTCGGGAACCGGCACCGTGCCTCCTGTCAGACCGCCGCGTAGGCGACGATGCCGCGGCGCACCGCGTCCGTCGCCCGCCGTGCGGTCTGGGCGAGGTCGTCGTCGCCGGCGTTCCGGATCTGGTCGAGCAGGTCGATGACCTGCTTCGACCAGCGCACGAAGTCACCGGCCGGCAGGTCGAGCGTGCGCAGCACGTCGTCGAGCGCGGAACCGGACGCCCAGCGGAACATGCCGACCGCGGCGGCCGGGGTCGGCGGCTGCGACCCGGCGAGTCGGGCGTCGCGCTCGATGTCGTCGAGTCGGGACCAGATGGTCAGGGTCTCGTCGAGTGCCGGACGGAACGCCCCGCGGGGCAGGGCGTGCTCGGTGCCGGGCGCGTCTTCTCGGCGGGGCTGGTAGACGATCGTGGCGGCCATCGCGGCGAGCTGCGCCGGGGTGAGGTCCTTCCAGACGCCCGCCTCGAGGCACTCGGCGACGAGCAGGTCGCGCTCACCGTAGATCCGCTGCAGCCGACGCCCGCCGGCGGCGACCGTGGCCTCGCCGTTGCCGGTGTCGACCAGGTAGCCGAGCTGCAGGAGCACGTTCGTGACCCGGTCGAACGTGGTCGCGACCGCACCCGTGCGGGAACGGATCTGCTGCAGGAGCTTGTCGTTGGCGCGCTTGAGCTTGTACCAGCGCTCGGACCAGCGCGCGTGGGCCTCTCGATCAGGGCAGGCGTGGCAGGGGTGCCGCTGCATGCGCCGTCGGACGTCCGTGATGGCGGCCTGCCGTTCGGCCCGGGCGCCGTGCGAGGCCTCGCGCCCGCCGGGGACGTTCGTCCGCTCGAGGTCGGAGAGTTCACGGCGCAGGGCCGCGTACTCGGTGAAGTCGCCGAGGTGGCACTGCATCGCCTGCTGGTAGCCGTCGAGGGACTCCTGCTGCGACCGGACCTTCCGCGCGAGGTCGACGACCGAACGGTCGGCCTGGAACTGCGCGAACGACGTCTCGAGGACCTCGCGCGTGCGCTGCCGACCGAACTGGTCGATGAGGTTCACGGCCATGTTGTAGGTCGGCTTGAACGACGAGTTCAGCGGGTAGGTGCGGCGGCTCGCGAGCGACGCGACGCCCTGGGGATCGAGGCCGTCCGACCACTGGATGACCGAGTGCCCCTCGACGTCGATGCCACGACGCCCGGCGCGACCGGTGAGCTGCGTGTACTCCCCCGGCGTGATCGGGACGCGGGCCTCGCCGTTGAACTTCTCGAGCTTCTCGAGGACGACCGTGCGGGCCGGCATGTTCACGCCGAGCGCCAGGGTCTCCGTCGCGAACACGACCTTGAGGAGCTTGCGCTGGAAGAGGTCCTCCACCACCTCCTTGAAGGCCGGCAGGAGCCCCGCGTGGTGCGCCGCGACGCCGCGCTCGAGGCCCTCGAGCCACTCCCAGTAGCCGAGCACGGCGAGGTCCTCGTCGAGGAGGGTGCGGCAGTGGTACTCCGCCGTCTCGCGGATCTCGTTGCGTTCCTGCGCCGTCGTCAGCGACAGCCCCGACCGGAGGACGTTGCGGACCCCCTGGTCGCACCCGTTCCGGCTGAACACGAAGAAGATCGCGGGCAGGAGCATCCGCTCGTCGAGCATGTGGGCGATGCGCTCGCGGTGCAGCTTCTCGGTGCGCGGACCACGGCGGTCGTGGTAGCCCCCGCGCCCCCGGCCGCCGCGGTGTCCGCCGCCGTGCCGTTCGCTGCGCGAGGCACCGCCGACGAGCCGGAGCAGCTCCGGGTTGACGCGGTTCGTCGCCGCGGCACCGCTGGAGTCGAACAGGTCGACCATCTTCGAGCCGACGAGCACGTGCTGCTCGAGCGGCACGGGGCGGTCCTCGGAGACGATGACGTCGGTGTCGCCGCGGACGGTCTGCAGCCAGTCGCCGAACTCTTCCGCGTTGGAGACCGTGGCGCTGAGGGAGACGAGCCGGACCTCGGTCGGGAGGTGCAGGATCACCTCTTCCCAGACGGCACCTCGGAACCGGTCGGCGAGGTAGTGGACCTCGTCGAGGACGACCCACGCGAGGTCGTCGAGCAGGTCGGAGTCCGCGTAGATCATGTTCCGCAGGACCTCGGTCGTCATCACGACGACACGTGCCCGCGGGTTCACGTTCGTGTCGCCGGTCAGCAGTCCAACCTCGGACTCGCCGTAGACGTCGACGAGCTCGGCGTACTTCTGGTTGCTCAGTGCCTTCATCGGCGTCGTGTAGAACACCTTCGCCGTCGGCTGCCGCATCGCCAACCAGATCGCGAACTCGGCCACGATCGTCTTGCCGGCCCCGGTCGGCGCGGCCACGAGGACGCTGCGCCCCTGGTCGAGTGCGTCGCACGCGGCGAACTGGAACGGGTCGAGGTCGAACCGCAGGTCGGCGCGGAAGAGTTCGAGGTTGCGGGACCGGTTCCGGACCTTCGCCGCCCGGAACCGTTCGGCAGCGCTCGGCTCCGTCGTGCTCACAGGCCGTACTCTTCGTCGAGCTTCGCCTGGCGCTTCGCCATCCGGCGGTCGTGGAGCCAGGCCACCGCGCACGCGGCGACGTACAGCACGATCATCGGCACGGCGAGCAGGAACATCGAGATGACGTCGGCGCTGGGCGTCACGATGGCGCAGAAGACCAGGATGCAGAGGATCGCCACGCGCCAGGACTTGATGATCGAGGACGCGGACAGCACGCCGACGAAGTTCAGCAGCACGAGGAACACCGGCAGGACGAACGCGATGCCGACGGCGACGATGAGCTTGATGACGAAGTCGTAGTAGGCCTTGGCGTCGACGATGGAGGTGTCCTGGCTCGACACGAAGCTGCCGAGGATGCCGACCACGTGCGGCAGGATGTACCACCCGAACCAGCAGCCGGCGAAGAACAGCGGGATCGCGGTGCCGAGGAAGCCCCACACGTACTGCTTCTCACGCCGCACCAGCGCCGGGACGATGAACGCCCAGATCTGGTAGAGCCACACCGGGCTCGCGATGACGATGCCGATCGTGATGGCGATCTGCAGCTTCAGGTCGAACGCGCCCGTGATCATCGGGAAGTTCAGTTCGGCCGTGTGCCCGCCGACCTTGGCGAGCTGGGAGACCGGCGACCGGAGCGCGTCGAGCACGAACGGGGTGAGGAACCACCCACCGACCGCGGCGACGACGATCGCGATCACTGCGCGGAACAGGCGGTTACGCAGCTCGATGAGGTGCTGCCCGAGCGACATGCGGCCTTCGGCGTCCTTCGTCGGACGCCCGGTCCGCCTCGCTCGCCCGCGCGCGGTCGTCGAAGCCATGGGTCGATCCTACGGGGTCGGGACCGACAGTCGGCCGCGACGTGCGTTCGCACAGGAGGGTCACGGGCCTGGAGGCGCGGGGCGGGCCCGCACCGCGCCTCCCGTCCGTCGGTCGGCACGTCGGCGGCGGGGCCGACGCGCGTCCGGTCCGGCGGTTGCGCGCAGCTCAGTCGGCCGCGCTCGGTTCGAACCACGGAACTGACGTCGAACCACGTCGCGGTGCCGGTTCCACGTCGGTTTCGTGGTTCGACGTGCGCGACACGCAGCGCCGGTCCGTCGGTCGCGGGCGGCTCAGTCGGCGGCGAGGGCCGCCGCGGCGAAGTCGCGCACCGCGGCCCGTGCGGCCGGCGGGTCGAGCACGACCGCGCGACCGGGCAGCCCCGCGACGAGCCGCACCACACCGTCGAAGCCGTTCGACGCCGCCAGACGGATGCGCACCCGGCCGTCGGTGTCGGGCGCGTCGGCCGTGTCGGCGAGGAAGTCGGCCACGAGCGGCAGCGACGAGGAGTCGAGCTCGACGGTGACGATCACGTCCTCGGCCGCCTGCTGGAACAGCGTGTCCGGGATCACCACGTCGTCGATCGACTTCTCCGCCGGGCGGTCGTCGACCCGCACGCCGGACATCCGGTCGAGCCGGAACGTCCGGAGGGCCTGTCGGTCGAGGTCCCACGCCCGCAGGTACCAGTCGGTGTCGATCGACTCCACACGCAGCGCGTCGACGCGGCGGGTGCTCCCCTGCGTGCGCGGACCGGCGTACTCGAACGCGAGCCCACGGCCATCGGCCATCGCCTTGCGGATGACCGCGAGGGCGACGTCGTGCAGGTCCTGCCCGACGGCGACGTTCGCGGCCGCGCCACCGGCACCGCGGGACAGCTTCGCCATGAGCGCGCGGATCGCGTCGCGGTCGGCGGCCTCGGGCAGGGCGGACAGGTACTGCAGCCCGGCGATGAGCGCGGACGCCTCGCGCGCCGAGAGCCGCGGGGAGTCGTCGATCGCGACGAGGTTCGTCAGCACGATCATGTCGTTCTGGTCGAAGTCGTCCCAGGCGATGTCGAACAGGTCGCCGTGCTGGTACTGCATCGTCTCGCCGGGGACGCCGGACACCGCGATGAGCTCGACGGCACGGCGGATCCGGGTCTCGGGGACGCCGAAGTGCCGAGCGGCCTCGGCGACCGAGACGCGCTCGCGGTCGATCAGGTACGGCACGAGGGCGAGCAGGAACGCGAGCTTGTCCTGGGCCTGGAGTGGTTGCTGCTCAGCCACGGGGGCTCCCGTCCTGGTCGGCGGCGTGGTCGGCGGGTGCCGGTGCGTCGGCGTGGGCGGCGGGTGCCGGTGCGTCGGCGTGGGCGGCGGGTGCCGGTGCGTCGGCGTGGTCGGCGACGAGTGCCCGCAGGCGCTCGGTCACCCGGTCGCGCAGGTCGTCCGGCTCGAGCACGCGAACCTCGGGCCCGAAGGCGGCGAGCTCCTCGGCGAGGATCTGGGGGTCGACGTGGTGCAGGACGAGGACGCCGTCGTCATCGGTCTCGGTGTCCCGCCGGCGGGCGAGCCGACGTTCGGCGTCCGACCCCGGTGCGACCCGGATCCGGGCGGTGCGTGCCGCCCAGATGCGCTCGAGCTCCGCCAGTGCGCGTTCGCCCGCGCCGGCCGGGGCCGGGTGCTGCCCGACCTCGTACTGGGCGACGGGCCCGACGATCCGGGAGAGCAGGTAGTTCTTCTCGCTGTCCGTCGCGAACTCGTGCGCGGCGAGCATCCAGCGGCCGCCGTGCTGGACGAGTGCGACCGGGGCCACCTGACGCCGACGCGGCTCGTGCTGCCCCGGCGTGATGTAGTCGAAGCGGACCGCGGCGGACCGGTCGAGCGCCGAGCGCAGCGGCTCGAAGGCGACGTCACGGGCGCGGAGCCGCGGGGCGTACGCGTCGACGCCGAGGGCCCCGGCGCCGTCGTCCTCGGATCCGGCGGACCGCACCTTGAGCAGGCCGCGACGGGAGTCGGCGGAGAGCGCGCCCTCGCGCCAGGCCATCGCGGCGAGGGACAGGAGCGCGGACTCGTCCGGCGTGAAGCGGACGTCGACGGGCAGGTCGTACTCGCCCTTCGGGATCCGGTAGCGGAGCGTCTGGTTGTTGCCGGCGGCACCCGGGGTCTCGATGGTCTCGAGCGGGATGCCCAGCTCGCGGACGTCGTCCTTGTCGCGCTCGAACTGGCGCTCCAGCGAGGCGTTGTCGCCGCCCGTCGTGAACCGCTGCCGGTAGCCCTGCACGTTGGCCAGGATCTCGGACTTCGTCAGCCCGGACTCCGTCGAGAGCAGCGCGAGCACCAGGCTGAACAGCCGTTCCTCGGCAGGCACACGGGGCACACGGGTCGCTGGCACGAGCCGATCCTACGGCAGCGCGGGTGCACCGGAGTGCACCCGCGCCGCGGTCCGTGGACGGTCCGGGAGGGTCAGGCGGAGATCTTCCCGAGGACGTCGATCACGTACGCGTACGCCGCGCCCTGCTGGTGCACGATCGTGAGCACCTGGTCGCCGACACGGTGCCCGACGATGGCGTTCCGGACGCCTTCCTGCACCTGGCCCTTGGTGAGCGGCACGGTCTGCGCGCCTGAGCCGTCGGTCCAGCTGGAGCCAGCCACCGAGGCGTCGGTGCCGTCAGCGGGCCACGACACGGCGGTGTACTTGATGACGGCGGTGTCCTTGTCGGTGAGCTCGGCGCCGTGTCCCTTGCGGAGCAGGTGCGTCTCGTCCGACTTCGGCGCGGACCACGAGGGGATCGTGATGCCGGGCGCACCCGACGGCGCGAGGACGACGGCGGGCATCCCGTCCCCGGCGAGCTGCGGCGTGCCGGTCGCGCGGGCGTCGAAGGCCTTCTTGACGTCGATGACGGCGATGACGGCGTCCTCGGTCTTGGTCGACGAGGTCCCCGTGTCGCCGGTGGTCGAGGAGCTCAGGGCGCTCTTCGGCAGCGCGACGGCGAGGCGGTCACCGACGTGCGCGCACTCGAGGGAGGCGCCGAGCGCCCCGTAGTTGTCGGCACCCGCGGTGATCGGGGCGGTCTGGCCGGAGTACCCGCTCGCCTGTGCGACCTCGCCGGTCGCACCGTCGACGAGGGTGTACTCGATCACGACGGGCGTGCCGTCCTCGATCTCGCGACCCTCGCCCTGGCGGAGGACCGAGACCTGGGTGCCCTTCGTGGTGAGGCCGCTCGGGATGTTGACCTTCGGCTCCTTGCCGAACGCACCCGTGGCGGTGACCGCCTCGGACGCGGCACCGGGAGCGGCGCAGCTCGACGGCGTGGAACCGGCCCCGCTCGCCGCGCACCCGGTGAGTGCTGCGGCGAGGCCGATGGTGACCAGGAGTGCGGGGATGGTGCGCACGGACCCTCTTTCCGTTCGATGCAGGACGGGCACGTCGCGTAGCCTACCGGTCGTCCTCAGCAGCGCCGTCCGCGTCGGACGCGGCGGGTCCGGCCTCGGCTGCGGCGACCTTGCGGGCCTGCGCTGCCGCCTGTCGCGCGACCTTGCGGAGCTTCTTGTCGCTGGCCGACCGCTCGCCGACGGCGCCGGGCGTCCAGGCCTCGACGTCCTCGTCGGAGAACTCCGCCTTGCCTGCGCGACGCTTCAGGTTCGGCAGCACGACACCGTCGGCCAGCCGGCGTGCCGTGACGAGGAACCCGGTGTGCCCGACCATGCGGTGGTCCGGGCGGACGGCGAGGCCCTCGACGTGCCAGGTGCGGACGAGGGTCTCGCTGGACTGCGGGTCCGTGAAGCGCCCGGTGTCGCGGAGCGCCTCGGCCGTGCGGGACAGCTGCGTGACGGTCGCGACGTAGCAGACGATGAGACCACCGGGGACGAGGGCGTCCGCTGCGGCGTCGACGCACTCCCACGGCGCGAGCATGTCGAGGACGACCCGGTCGACGCTCTGCGGTTCGGCGGCGCCGGGCAGCTCCTCGACGAGGTCGCCGACCGTGACCGACCAGTTGTCCGGGACGGCGCCGAGGAAGGTGCCGACGTTGCCACGGGCGATCGCGGCGAACTCCTCGCGGCGCTCGAACGACTGCAGCTGTCCGGTCGGTCCGATCGCCCGCAGGAGGAACAGCGAGAGCGCGCCGGAACCGACACCGGCCTCGACCACGCGGGCGCCCGGGAAGACGTCGGCGAAGGCCACGATCTGGGCGGCGTCCTTCGGGTACACGATGGCGGCACCGCGGGGCATCGACATCACGTAGTCGTTGAGGAGCGGACGCAGCGCGAGGTACTCGTCGCCGGTGCTCGCCCGGATCACCGACCCGTCCGGCTGCCCGATGACGTCGTCGTGCCGGAGGACGCCGCGGTGCGTGTGGTACTCCCCCGCGACCTCGAGCGACAGGGTCGTCAGCTTGCCCTTCGGACCGGTCAGCTGCACGCGGTCACCGGCGCGGAAGGGTCCGCGCGGCGGGGTGTGCGGTGCGCCGCCCGCGGTGTGCGGCAGCGACTCGGTGGGGTTCGGGAGCGCGTCGGTCATCGTGCGACCTCCTGGGTGCGGGCGGCGAGGGCCGGGCCGGTCAGCTCGACGAGCCGGTCGACGTCGACGTCCGCGAGGGTGGTGAGGTGGACGTCGCCGCCCGTGATGTCCGACAGCGGGACGATGTGCTCGACGGCCACCGTGACCGCGCCGGAGGCCACGGCCGAGGCGACGCCGGTCGCCGAGTCCTCGATCGCGACGCACGCGGTCGGGTCGACGCCGAGCTGTGCGGCGGCGGACAGGTAGGCGTCGGGGAAGGGCTTCGGCCGCTCGACGTCGTCACCCGCGACGACGACCCGGAACCCGCGGGCACCGAGCGCATCGGCGGCGACGAGCGCCATCTTCCGACGGGACATCGTGACGAGGGCGGTCGGGATGCCGCGGTCGTGCAGGCCCTCGATGAGCTCGCGGGCACCGGGACGCCACGGCAGTTCACCGTCGCGCAGGCGCACCATCACGTACTCGGTCATCCACTGGATGATCTCCTCGACCTCCATGTCGACGCCCTTGTCGCGGAGGATCTCCCCCGAGCGCTCGAGGCCGCTGCCCACCAGGGCGAGACCGTCCTCGTGGGTCCAGACGACGCCGTAGCGGTCGGTGAGTTCGACCTGGGACTGCTGCCAGATCGGCTCGGTGTCGATGATCGTGCCGTCCATGTCCCACAGCACGGCTGCGGGCGGGACGAGGGCGGAGGGTTGCGCGGTCACGGGCGACGAGTCTACCGGGGCGGTCCGCCCGCGTTCCGCTCACCGCGGACGCGTGGACGCACTCCGGTCGAGCGGCCCTATCCTTGTTGCTGCGAATGTCCGGTCGCGCGCGACCTGCGAGCCGCCCGCGCCCCGCTCCACCACCAGGAGGTCCCGTCCGTGCCACAGCACTCCCCCTTCAGCGACGGTCGACTGCTCGTCGTCGCCTTCGAGGGCTGGAACGACGCCGGAGAAGCGGCGAGCGGTCTCGCCAGGCGCATCGTCGAGTCGCTCGAGCTCGACGAGCTGCGCGAACTCGACGGTGAGCGGTACGTCGACTACCAGTTCAACCGCCCGAACGTCGGCACGGACGAGAACGGCGGCCGGGGCATCCAGTGGCCGCGGATCGTCCTGCACGGTCCCGGTGCCGAGGGCCGACCCGTGATCGGAGCCACCGGCTCCCCGTCCGAACGCGACGTCTACGTGCTCGTCGGCCCGGAGCCCTCGCGGACCTGGCGCGGCTTCTGCGCGGAGATCATCGACCTCGCGGACGTCTACTCGATCGACGCCGTCGTCTTCGTCGGCGCGATGCTCGCCGACGTCCCGCACACCCGACCCATCTCGGTGTTCGTGTCGAGCGAGAACGCCGGCGTCCGTGCCGCGTTCGACGTCGACCGCTCCTCGTACGAGGGCCCGACCGGGATCCTCGGGGTGCTCGCCGACGCGATGGACAGCGCCGGCCTCACCACGCTGTCGCTCTGGGCCTCGGTGCCGCACTACGTGCACAACTCGCCGTCCCCCAAGGCGACGCTCTCGCTGCTCGACAAGATCGAGGAGCTCACCGACGTCACGGTCCCGCGGGGATCGCTGCTCGACGACGCCACCGAGTGGGAGGAGGGCATCGACGCCCTCGCCGCCGACGACGAGGACATGGCGTCCTACATCGGCCAGCTCGAGCAGGCGCGGGACACGGTCGACTCCCCCGAGGCGTCGGGCGACGCCATCGCGCAGGAGTTCGAGCAGTACCTCCGCCGGCGCGAGCGCAAGGACGGCAAGGACGGCGGGACCGCCGGGGGCGAGGGGTTCCGCCCGCCGCCACCGTCGCAGTAGACGCGACCGCACGGACGGACGCGTCCCGTCCGCGCGAGCGGGCACTTTCGGTCACGCTCGGCGCCTGGAGTCGGGCGACTCCGCCCTCTCGGCGAACGTGAGCGGCATGTCCTGCCCGCTCGACGAACGGGCGCGGCCGGTCGCGTCAGCCGAGGCGGATGCCGAGCAGGGCGTCGACCAGGTCGACGAGGTCCGGCGTGACCGCCGTCCCGCCCGCGATCGCCGTGTCGACCGCGGCGACGGCGCCCGGCGTGTCGAGGTCGTCCGCGACGCGGGCGCGGACCCGCGCGATGACCTCGGCCGCGTCGTCGGCGTGTCCCGCGTCGCCCCCGGAGGCCCAGGCGTCCCACGTTGCCAGGCGCGTCGTGGCGCTGGTGAGCTCGGTGTCGAACCACTCCCAGTCGTCGGAGTACTTGTGCGACAGCAGCGCGAGGCGGATCGCACGCGGGTCGGCGCCGTCGTCGAGCAGCCCACGGACCGTGACGAGGTTGCCGAGCGACTTCGAGATCTTCTCGCCCTGGTAGGCGATCATCCCGGTGTGCACGAACGCCTGCGCGAGCGGCTGGTGCGCGAGCGCTGCGGCGTGCCCGGCGCTCATCTCGTGGTGCGGGAAGACGAGGTCGCTGCCGCCGCCCTGGACGCTGATCGGCAGGCCGAGGCGGTCGCCGGCGATGACGCTGCACTCGATGTGCCACCCGGGGCGCCCGGGGCCGACGGCGGAGTCCCAGCTCGGCTCGCCCGCTCGTGCGGCGCGCCAGAGCAGCGGGTCGAGCGGGTCGCGCTTGCCCGCACGGTCGGGGTCGCCGCCACGCTCGGCCGACAGCGCGAGCATGGTCTCGCGGTCGAGGCCGCTCTCGTCCCCGAGCGACCAGGCCTCGGTCGGGCGGTTCACGTCGAAGTAGAGGTCGTCGCCCGCGGACTCCGGCGTCGGCACCGCGTAGGCGTAGCCGGTCTCCTGCAGGAACGCCACGGCCTCGGCGATGCGTTCGACCTCGTCCGTCACCGCCACGAAGTCGTCCGGCGGCAGGACCCGCAGCGCCTCCATGTCGCGCCGGAACAGGTCGATCTGCGAGGCCGCGAGGTCGCGCCAGTCGACGCCGTCCCGCGCCGCCCGTTCGAGGAGAGGGTCGTCGACGTCCGTGGTGTTCTGCGCGTACTCGACCTCGAACCCGGCGTCCCGCCAGACACGACCGAGCGTGTCGAACGAGAGGTAGGTCGCGGCGTGGCCGAGGTGGGTGGCGTCGTACGGGGTGATGCCGCACACGTAGAGCGCCGCACGTTCCTCGCCACCGGTCGGGTCGACGGGCTTGCCGGTCGCCGTGTCGTGCACGACCGGGCGGGGCGCGGTGCCCGGGACATCGGGGACGGACGGGACCTGCCAGGCCCTCACGGCTGGATCACTCCGAGCGACAACAACACGATGAGAACGATACCGAGTGCGATGCGGTAGACGACGAACGGCATGAAGCTGCGCTTGCTGATGTAGTTCATGAACGCCGCGATCACGACGAAGCCGACGACGAAGGCGACCACCGTGGCGATGAGCGTGTCGACCACGCCGAACGGTGCGCCGGTGTCACCGAGGCTCGTGGCGGCCTCGTACAGGCCGGAGAGGAACACGGCGGGCACGGCGAGCAGGAACGCGAACCGGGCGGCCGCCGGGCGGGTGTAGCCGAGCGCGAGCCCCATCGACACGGTCGCGCCGGAACGCGAGACGCCGGGGACGAGGGCGAGCATCTGGGCGAGGCCGATCAGGATCCCGCCGCCGAACGTCATGTGCTCGATGCGCCGGACCTTCTTGCCGACGACGTCGAGCACGCCGAGCACGATGCCGAACACGATGAGGACGATCGCGACGATCCACAGCGACCGGAACGTCGTCTCGATCGAGTCCTTGAGCAGCAGGCCGGCGATGCCGATCGGGATGGTCCCGAGGATCACGAGCCACCCGAGACGGGCGTCCGGGTCGTTCCGGGGCACGGTGTTCCCCGACAGCGACCGGAACCACCGGCCGACGATCCGGGTGATGTCGCGCCAGAAGTAGATCAGCACGGCGGTCTCGGTGCCGAGTTGCGTCACCGCGGTGAACGCCGCGCCCGGGTCCTGCGCGTCCGGCAGGAACAGCCCGACGATGCGGAGGTGGGCGCTGGACGACACCGGGAGGAACTCGGTGAGCCCCTGGACGAAGCCGAGGAAGATCGCCTCGAGGATGTGCACGGCTCGGGCCTTTCGGGGAGAGTCGGTTCAGGACACCGCCGGACCGGCGACCATGCACAATATCAGTACGTGGCGAGGAGGTCTCCGAGGACCCGCCGCCCGAACGCCAGCGAGTCGAGCGGCACCCGTTCGTCCACGCCGTGGAACATCGCCGGGAAGTCCACACCCGCCGGCAGCTGCAGCGGCACGAACCCGTAGCCCGCGATCCCCAGCGTCGACAGGGCCTTGTTGTCCGTCCCGCCCGAGAGCAGGTACGGCAGCACCGGAGCGCCCGGGTCGTGGCGGCCGAGGACGTCGCGCACGGCGTCGACCAGGGGGCCGCCGAAGTCCTGCTCGAGCCCGATGTCGCGGAAGGACATCACGACCTCGACGTCGTCGCCCGCGAGCTCCCGGACACGCGCCAGCACCGTCTCCTCGTCGCCGGGGAGGCACCGGATGTCCACCAGTGCCTCGGCGTGGTCGGGGATGACGTTGTGCTTGTACCCGGCGGTGAGCACCGTCGGGTTCGTCGTCGTGTGCAGGGCCGCGTGGATGAACCGCGACGCCGACCCCGTGGCCAGCGCCACCTCGTCCGGGCCGGTCACCGTCGGGTCCACCCCGAGGAACCGTGCGACCTCGGCCACCATCGCGTCGGTCGTCGCCGACAGCCGCACCGGCCACTCCTCGCTGCCGATCCGGGCGACCGCCGCGGCGAGCTTCGTCACCGCGTTGTCGTGGATGACGTGCGACCCGTGCGCCGCGGTGCCGGTCGCGACGAGCTTGATCCACATCAGGGCCTTCTCGCCCGTCTGCAGCAGGTACGCACGACGGTCGCCGAGGGTGATCGAGTAGCCGCCGACCTCGCTGATCGCCGCGCTCGCACCCCGGAACACCTCGGGGTGGTTCTCGACGACGTGGTGCGAGCCGAGGACTCCCCCGGCCTCCTCGTCGGCGAAGTACGCGATCACGAGGTCGCGCTCCGGCGCTCCCTGCTGCTCGATGACGTCCGACAGCGACGTGAGCATCATCGCGTCCATGTTCTTCATGTCGACCGCGCCGCGACCCCAGAGCATGCCGTCCCGGACCTCGCCGCCGAACGGGTCGACCGACCAGTTCGCCGGGTCCGCCGGCACCACGTCGAGGTGACCGTGCACGACCAGCGCGGACTTGTCGCGGTTGCGTCCGGGCACCCGCGCCACGACGCTCACCCGGTCGGGTTCGGACTCGAACAGCTGCGGCTCGAGCCCGAGCGCACGGAGCTTCGCCTCGACGTAGTGCGCCGCCTCGGTCTCGCCGCGGGACTTCCCCTCGCCCCAGTTCGTCGTGTCGATGCGGATGAGGTCACGGGCGATCGCCGCGGTGGCCTCGAGGTCGGTCAGGGTGGCCTCCGGGTTCGTCATGGCCCAACGCTACCGGTCCGCGCCGACGGCCCCGGCGTCGGACGTCACAGCAGGACGCGCCCGGGATGCGCCGCTGTGTTCATCGGGCGTTCAGACCCGTGCTAGTGTCTTCTCTCGGCAGGAACGCCGGGGAAACAGCCCGGAACGACGGCCGACAAGTGAAGAAACACCTGTCCGGGTGGCGGAAATGGTAGACGCGCTAGCTTGAGGTGCTAGTGCCCGTATTAGGGCGTGGGGGTTCAAGTCCCCCCTCGGACACAGGAAATGGGATGCCCCCTGGCCTTTCGGCCCGGGGGCATTTCCTGTTGTGTCTTCCCGGCGAGTGCCGCCGTCGCTTCGCTCGGGGCGTCACCGCCTCAGCCGCGCCAGTTCGCTGCGCTCACGGCGGGTGCGGGGTGCGTCCGGCAGGTGGGTGGGTGCCGGTTCGCTGGGGTCGCGGCGGGCGCGTGACGAAACGGGGCGGGCGGACTCTCACCTTCGGCACCGCAACCCGATGACCCGAGTCGACGGCCACGTTCCCGCTCGGTGCCGCGGGCCTGGCTGCCGCAGGAACCCGAGAGCCCGAATGCACCACCACCCTGTCCGATCCCGCGACCGACGCGGAACCGTCCTCCTCGCGGCCGGGATCGCCGCCGTGGCCGCCATCGCCGCCGGCATCAGCGCCGCGGTCCCCGCGTCCGCCGCCGCCGAGTACACCACGAACGCGACGATCGACGGTCTCCGCTTCACGTCCCAGACCGTCACGTCCGGCAGCGCCGCCGAACTCTCCGGCACGTGGTCCCTGCCGGACTCCCCCACCACCCCGGCCGGCTTCGTGGTGGACCTGCCGCCCGAGCTCCAGGGCCGCTCCGACGGGTTCCCCCTGCTCGCACCGGACGGCTCCGCGATGGGACGGTGCACCGTGTCCTCGACCCAGCTCGACTGCGCCGTCGACAGTGCCTACGTCGCCGCCCACCCGAACGACCTGCACGGATCGTTCTCGTTCTGGGTCACCGTCGAGACCACCACCGAGTCCGCCACACCGACGACCTACCAGGTCGGTGGCACCGCCGTGACGACCACGGTCGAACCCGCACAGCCCGGCACCGGACCCGGGACGTGCACCGTCGATTGCACCTTCACCGGCCGGACGAGCGGCAAGTGGGGCAGCTACGACGCCGCCGCGGGTGTGGTCGAGTGGACCGTGGCGATCGGTTCCGGCGCCGGCGGCATGCGGGACGGCCAGCGCGTCACGGTCACCGACACCCCCGGGCCCGACCAGGAGCTCCTCACCAGCTTCCGCGGGTACCCCTTCGCCACGCTCTGGCAGACGAACCGGACGACCACCTGGGACGACGGGCGAGAGGGACTCACCGGATGGGCGCCGGCGCCGCGAGAGGACTACGCCAGCCCGGCCGGGAGCGTCACGTTCACCGCGCGCCAGGGGTACTTCTACGACGTCCACTTCGCCACCCGGGTCACGGACGGCGGCTTGGCGGGCACCTACACGAACACCGCCACGATCAGCATCGACGGCGACGACGACTCCTCGGTCAGCGGCACGGTCGTGCACCAGGGTGGCGGTGCCTCGGGGTCCGGGACGGCACCGACGAGCACGCCGACGCCGACGGCTCCGGCGACGGTCGAGCCCACCCCGACGCCGACCCCGACCGCTCCGGCGGCGGTCGAGCCGACCCCGACCGCCGAGCCGACCGTCCGGCCGACCGCGACGCCGGGTGCGTCGACCGCAGACGAGGAGACCGAGTCGCCGGTGCCCACGGCGATCGGCGCGGCGGTCGACACCGGAGGGACGACGTCCGACAGCACGGCCCCCTGGTGGTCCGTCGCGCTCCTCGGCAGCGGCGGCCTGACCCTGTTGCTCGTCCTCAGCGTGTTGGCCGCCCGTACGCGCGCACGAACGCGCGCACGAACGCGACCGTGACCCGTCGCCGCGGCACCCGTGCCGCGGCCCCCGACCGCTCCGCTCGACGACCCTGCGTCGGGCGGAGTCCAGCCGGGTCCGTCGCCCGAACGACGACCCGGCGCGCGGGCCGGTGGGCAGCACCCGAAGCGCCCACCGGTCCGCACATCCAGCGCGAGACCTGCCCCGACCACGACCGACCCCTCGAGGAGACACCGTGCACGTCCGATCCGGTCGACGACCGTCCTCACTCCCGCTCGTCCTCGCCGCCGTGAGCGCGGTCACGATGCTCGGCCTCGGGGTCGGCGGGGTGGTCACCGCGACGAACTCGAAGGCACCCGGCACCGCGCGCGACATGCACGGCGACCCCGTCCGGCTCGAGGCACCCGTCGCGAGCGCTCCCGGAGCCCGAGCGACGTCCAGTGGGTCCGGACGCCTCAGCGTTCCGTCCGTGCACCTCGACGTCCCGCTCGGTGCACTCGACGCCGTGCGCGGCAGGATCACGCCGCCGGGGTTCCGGTCGGCGTACCTGGTCCGCGACGTCGGGGTCACCCCCGAGCACGCCGCGTCCGGCACCGTGGTCGTGGTGATGCACTCCCTGCGGGGCGGCGGCACCGCCCCGGGGAACTTCCTGACGGACGTCGATCGGGGTCGGAGTCGGGTCGCGACCGGTGCCGCGGTGACGGTCGCGGGCGTGGCGTACACGGTGACCGGCTCGACCCTGGTGGACAAGGACCGCATCGCCGACGACGCCGACGTGTGGGGCGACGTCCCCGACCGGTTGCTCCTCATCACCTGCCTCGAACACCCGGACGGCTCACCGTCGACGCAGAACCTCGTGATCACCGCCACGCGGGCGTGACACCGTCCTCGTCGGTCGGATCCACCGGGGTCGCGTGATGAAACGTCCGACCCGGACTCCTCGCATCCGAGAGCGGTGTGTTCAGATGGACTGCACCGCCCAGCCGGTGAACCCAGGACGAGGAGACGAACGACGTGCGCGGTGCCCCTGAGCCAGGCAGTGACGCTGCACTGATCCGGTCGACGCGTGACGGCGACCGGTCGGCGGTGGCAGCGCTGTGGAGCCGGCACCACCGCGCCGCCGTCCGGCACGCGATCGGACTCGTGGGCTCCTCGGACGCCGAGGACGTCGCATCCGAGGCCTTCACGAACGTCATCGGTGCGATCGAACGCGGGGCCGGCCCGGACGAACTCTTCCGCCCGTACCTGTACACGGTCATCCGCAACGTCGCCAACACCGAGTTCCGCCGACGCGCCCGCCACACGGACGCCGACGTCGACTTCGACGCCTTCGAGGACTCCGGCGCCGACGCGGCGACGGAGATGGCCCGCGCCGCCGACCGCACGGCCCTGGGGCGAGCGTTCAGCACCCTGCCGGAACGGTGGCAGAGCGTGCTCTGGTACACCGAGGTCGAGGGACTCCGACCTCGACACGTCGCCCCGTTGGTCGACCTCCAGCCCGGCGCCGTCTCGTCCCTGGCGTTCCGAGCGCGGCGGGCGCTCCGCGCGGCCTGGGTCCAGGAACACCTCGCGACGGACGGCCTGCCCGACGAGTGCCGTCGGCGACTGGCCGCGTTCGGCGCCTACGAAGCGGGCACGCTCACCGCGCGCGACCGTCGTCAGCTCGAGGCGCACATACGCGACTGCGTGCACTGCCCGCCGGTGCTCGAGGACACGCGCCGACTCGCCGGACGGATCGCGGCGGCACTCCTCCCGCCGGTGGTCGGTCTGGGCATCGGCCACGCGGTGCTGCACACGGACGCCCCCGCCGCGGCGGCCGTGTCCCCCGCTCGCTCGGCCCCGGCGACGGGTGCCGCTCGCCGGGCGCCCCTGCCGGTCACCGGGCTGGTCGGCGTGGTCGCAGCGCTCGTCGTCGTCACGACCGTCGTCGCGGTCGCCGGGACGTGGTCGGACGGCCACCCGACCGGCACGTCCACCGCCGGCGCTCGCGCACCAGGTCCCGCGGGCGTCCCGGCGCCGTCCGGTGAGCACCCCGCACCGGCCGACCCAACCGCCCCGGCCAACGTCGCCGAACCGAGTCCCCTGCCGTCGCCCGGTCGCGACGACTCCGGCGCACGGACGACGGTCCCGACCGCTCCGACCCCCGTCGTCGACACGGTCCTCGGGGACTCCTCCGCCGGGGCGTCCTCGACACCCGACGTCCGCACCGACGAACCGAGCGCGAACCCCACGTCACCGGGGACCGGCGGATCCTCGACCACCGGGGGCGTCGACCCGCAGCTGCCGCGCTCCGCTCCCCCGGTCCCGGCCGAGGACACGATGCTCATCGCCAGCCGGACCGTCGAGCTCACCGGGACGGCGACGCCCGGCAGCCGCGTCGAGGTCCGCTCCGGCATCCTGACCGCCACGACCACCGCCGGGTCCGACGGCAGGTGGCGGACCACGCTGCGGTTTTCCGGGGACGGGGTCGAACGCGTCAGCATCACCGCGACGACGCCGGACCACGCCACCTCGGTCCCCGTGGTCGTCACGGTCACCGTGGACACCACCGCTCCGGCGGCGCCGACGATCGCGACGACCTGGACGCCCACCGACACCACCCCGCCGGTGTTCTCCGGCACCGCCGAGGCCGGCAGCACGATCGACGTCACCGTCCTGCGCGGCACGAGCAGCACGAGCGGCACGAGCGGCACAAGCGGCACGAGCAGCACGAGCGGCACAGGCGCCACGAACACCACGAGCGGCACAGGCACCACGAGCGGCACGGCCACCGCGTCGACCACCACCGGTGCCGACGGTCACTGGCGCGTCGCGGTGGACGGCCTCACCCCGACCGCCTCCGGGATCCGCGCCACCGCACGGGACGCCGCCGGGAACACCTCCGCGGCGACGAGCAGCGCCCCCTTCGCGTTCGTCCCGACCATCACCGACCCCGCCGACGGGAGCACCGCGACGAGCGGCCCGCTGCCGGTCACGATCACCGGCTGGGCGGACACCGACGTCGAGGTCGCCGTCGACGGCGCGCTCGTCGGCACGGTGTCGACCGGAGCCGAGGGCCGGTTCAGCGGACACATCCGGCGCGGGGACACCGGGCTGGCGCCGGGTCGGCACACCATCACGGTGCGCTACCGCGACGATGCGGGCGCGTCCCCCGAGTCCGCCACGGTGACGATCACCGTGGCGGACTGAGCCGCTCCCGCAACCAGCGCTGGGCACCCGCCGCGTCCTCGAAGCGCCCCTCGTCCTGCGCCTCGGCCGCGGCGTCCAGGACCTCCCGGAACCGCGGCCCCGGCGCGAGCCCCGCCGCGACGAGGTCCCGCCCGGTCACGAGGCGCACCCGGGGTCCCGCGGCCTCGTCCGCACGCATGACCGCGAGCCACGCCCACGCCGGTGACGGCCCGGACGCCGCACCCCGTCCCTGCGAGTCCGCCTCGCACACCCGGGCCCAGCACTCGGCGGTCGCCATCGACCCACCCAGGCGACGGAGCAGTCGGCGCGCTGCCGGCACCGACGGCGCCGCACCGTCGGTCGAGTGCACCACCATGTGCTCCCGCACGATCGTGGCGATGCGCTCGGTGAGGGTGCGCGGCGCGCCGATCCGCCGCAGCAGGTCCCGCGCCGCCCGCGCGCCCGAGACCTCGTGCCCGAGGCTGCGGACCCGGACCGTGCCGTCGTCGTCCCGCTCCCGCTGCGTCCCGTCGCCGGCCTTGCCGAGGTCGTGCAGGAGCGCGCCGAGCACCACGACGGTGCGGTCCCCACCGGTGACGCCGTCGGCCGTGCAGGCAGCGGCAGCAGCGTCCGCCGCGAGCCCCAGGTGCACGTGCACGGGCCCCTCGGGGTGCCACCGCGGGTCCTGCGGCACGTCGCGCACCGCGGCGAGCTCCGGGAGGTGCCGCTCCCACCCGGTGTCGTGCAGCACCCGGAGCGCCCGCGACTGGTGGTCGCCCCGCGCCGCCTTCCGGATCTCCGGCCAGACCCGCTCCGCGGCCACGGACGGGAACGCGTCCACCAGCGACCGGGCGACGTCCACCGTCGAGGGGTCGAGCACGAGGTCGAAGCGCGCCACCAGCTGCACGGCGCGGAGCACCCGCAGCGGATCGTCCCCGAACCGGTCCGAGGTGTGTCGGAGCACACCCCGGGCGGCGTCGTCGATCCCACCGACCGCGTCGACGTACTCGTTCGTCGCCGGGTCCCACGCGACCGCGTTGACCGTGAAGTCGCGACGGACGGCGGCCGCGGCGAGCCCGTCGTCGTCGGCGTTCCCCGGCACGACCGCGACGTCGACGTGCACGCCCTCGACCACGACCTTGAGGACCTCGAAGCGCGCGCCCGTGGTGACGACGACGGCTCCCGCCGCGCGCAGCGCGTCGACGACCGAGGCGGTGTCCGTGCCGTGCACCTCGACGTCGACGTCGTGGTCGTCGGCGACGGGGACCGCGCGCCCGGACGCACGGAACAGCGCGTCGCGGACCACCCCTCCGACGAGGAACGGTCGGCCGACACCGGCGAGCACGTCCAGGACCACGGCGACGCTGGTGCCCACGCCCAGCGCTCGGGCCGGGTCGTCCGGTCCGGGGCAGCGGTGCACCCCGGTGGGGCGGCGAACGGCTCGGCAGCGGGGGCAGGAGATGGTGGTGGTCACGTGCGGTGTCTTCCAGGACCTCCGTGCGGCGGCACCGAGGGAGTCAGTCTGCCGCACCACGCGCGTCGGCGCGACCAGACGACGGACGGGAGGCGCGGTGCCAGCCGGCACCGCGCCTCCCGTCCGTCAGGAACGCGCGTCTAGGACTTCGACGCCTCGACGAACGTGCGGCGCGGGTCGGTCTCCTTGATGAGGGACGTCGCGTCGCGACCCGACACGGCCCCGGTGACCCACCCGATCACGATGCGCACCTTGCGGTTCAGCGTCGGCATCGCGTACACGTGGTAGGCGCGGTGCGCGAGCCACGCGAGGAGGTTCGTCATCTTGATGCCCTTGATGTTCGCCGCGCCCTTCGCGACACCGTACGACGCGACGGTGCCGATGGACGGGTGGCGGTACTCCTCGAGCGGCTTGCCCGTGATCGTCGCGACCACGTTGTCCGCGGCCACGACGGCCTGGCGGACGGCGTTCTGCGCGTTCGGCGGGTAGTACGCCGGCTGCTTCTCGGCCGTCAGGTCGGGCACCTGCGCGACGTCGCCGAGGCCCCAGACGCCGGGGACGACCTCGTGGGTGTCCTCGCTCTCGACCTGCAGCTTCGCGTTCGCGGCGAGGTGACCCTTCGGGCCGCGCGGCAGGTCGGACGCGTCGAGGAGCGGGTTCGGCTTCACGCCGGCCGTCCAGACGAGCAGGCCGGTGGCGAACTCGTCGCCGTCGGAGAGCTTCACGACGCCGCCCTCGCAGCTCGGCATGGTCGTCTTCAGGCGGACGTCGATGCCGCGGGCACGCAGCGACTCGAGGGTCCACTTGGACAGCTCCGGACCGACCTCGGGCGCGACGCGGTCGAGCGCGTCGATGAGGACCCAGCGGGGGTGCTCGCCGGCGAGCGACGGGTAGGTCTTGATGGCGGCCTGCGAGACGTCGAACAGTTCGCCGATCGCCTCGACGCCCGTGTACCCGCCGCCGACGAAGATGCTCGTGAGCAGCTTGCGGCGCTCGTCCTCGTCGCGGGTGGCAGCGGCCTTGGCGATGTTGTCGAGGAGCTTCGCGCGGACGTAGGCGGCCTCTTCGACGCTCTTGAAGCCGACGCCGTACTCCTCGAGCCCGGGCGTCGGGAACGTGCGCGTGACGGAGCCGAGCGCGACGACGAGCTGGTCGTAGCCGAGCGTGCGGTCGTCGCCGCCGGCCGTGGCGATCGAGACGGTCTTGTCGGCCGAGGAGATCCCGGTGACCTTGCCCTGGATGACCCGGGTCTTGCGGAGCGCACGGCGCAGCTCGAAGGTCACGTCCTTCGGGGCGATGTGGCCACCGGCGACCTCGGGCAGGAACGGCAGGTACGTGTAGTACGTGTTCTGGTCCACCAGCGTGATGCGCATCGGCACGGTCGCTGCGTGCTTCTGGAGCTGCTTGACGGTGGTGTAGCCAGCGGAGCCGCCGCCGAGGACGAGGACGTGAGGGATGGAGTCTGCCATTCCCCCGGTCTACCCGACTTCGGCTTGCGATGTCATGAGGTCCGCGGCCTGTCGCGGAGCCGCCACCACGCGGTCTCGGCGAGTTCGACGCCCGTGTACACCCCGTGGGGCGTCCGGCGGGACTCGGTGAGCGAGAACCGACGGAGCCGGTAGCCCCCGCCGAAGCGGTCGATGATCGCCTCGGGCGAGGACTCCGCGTCGCGCTTGACGTACCAGGTGCGGTCGTCGACGGCCTCGATCACGCGGTGCTCACCGGCGGCCGCCGATGCGGGAGCGCAGCACGTCGATGCGCTTCTGGATCTGCTCGATGCTCGCCTGCGCCACCGCGGGGCCACCGCTGATGCGGCGGAGTTCGGCGTGGATGGCCCCGTGCGGTTCGTTCGCGTGTCGGGACCAGATCGAGACGAGCCGGTGCAGCTCGGACCGCTGCTCCTTGATCGTCTGGTACATCGGGCGGTCCTCGGGTGCGGGGGCGGCCGCCTTGGGCATGCCGTCCTTCGGGGTGCGGCCCTTCGCTCGCTTCGCCTGCGTCGCCTGGCGTGCTCGGAGCAGGTCGCGCACCTGGTCGGGTTCGAGCAGCCCCGGGATGCCGATGAAGTCGAGTTCCTCGAGCGAGCCCACCTCGCCGCCGCTGCCGAACTCGCCGCCGTCGTAGAGGACACGGTCGAAGGACGCCTGCGAGTCGAGCGCCTCGAACGGCTGGACCTCGAGCAGGCTCTCCGACGCCCGGTCCTCCTTGTTGGCCTCGGCGACCATCGCGTCCTCGGGGTTGTACATCCCGTCGTCGGCGTCCTTCGGGCGGTCGAGGGCGTGGTCGCGCTCGAGCTCGAGGGAGGCCGCCAGCGCCATCAGCCCGGGCACGCTCGGCAGGAACACGCTCGCCGTCTCACCGCGCCGTCGGGCCCGGACGAAGCGGCCGATGACCTGCGCGAAGAAGAGCGGGGTGCTCGCGCTCGTGGCGTACACGCCGACGCACAGCCGCGGCACGTCCACGCCCTCGGACACCATGCGGACGGCGACCATCCAGCGGGAGGTGTCCTCGGCGAAGGCGCTGATCCGGCTCGACCCCGCCGCTTCGTCGGAGAGGACGACCGTCGGCCGCTCCCCCGTGATCTGCTGCAGGATCCGGGCGTACGCGCGGGCCGTGGTGGTGTCCGTGGCGATGACGAGGCCGCCGGCGTCCGGCACACCACGGCGGACCTCGGTCAGGCGCTTGTCGGCGGCGGAGAGGACGGCCGGCATCCACTCGCCCTCGGGTGAGAGCGCCGTGCGCCAGGCCTGGGCGGTGATGTCCTTCGTGACCTGCTCGCCGAGCGACGCCGACATCTCGTCGCCCATGCGGGTCTTCCAGCGCATCTGCCCGGCGTACGCCATGAAGAGCACCGGGCGGACGACGCCGTCCTTGAGGGCGCGCCCGTAGCCGTAGTTGTAGTCGGAGATCGAGGTGCGGATGCCCTGCTCGTCGGGGGCGTACTGCACGAACGGGATCGGCGCGGTGTCCGAGCGGAACGGGGTGCCGGAGAGCGACAGGCGACGGGTGGCCTTCGAGAACGCCTCTCTGATGCCGTCGCCCCAGGTCAGGGCGTCGCCGCCGTGGTGGACCTCGTCGAGGATCACGAGCGTCTTGCCGCCGGCGGTGATCTTCTGGTGGACCTCGGGGTTCATGCCGACCTGGGCGTACGTGATCGCCACGCCCTGGTAGTGCCGGCCGAACATGCCGTCGCCGTTCTTGAACATCGGGTCGATCCGGATGCCGACACGGTCCGCCGAGTCCGCCCACTGCCGTTTGAGGTGCTCCGTCGGGGCCACGACGACGATGCGGTCGACGGTGCCGCGGGCGAGGAGCTCGGTGGCGAGCCGGAGCGCGAACGTGGTCTTGCCGGCGCCGGGCGTCGCGGCCGTGAGGAAGTCCCGCGGCTCGGTCTCGAAGTACTTGGTGAGCGCTTCGACCTGCCAGGCGCGGAGCTTCGACGCGGTGCCCCACGCGGCACGGTCCGGAAAGGCCGGCGACAGGTTCTGCACGGCCGAGTTGCCGGCCGCTTCGGCAGCGGCGACGGCCTCGTCGTGGGCGACGACCGCGTGCTCAGGCGCTGCGGTGCCGTCGTCCCACAGGGCCGCGGGCTGGTCCCCCGCCCCTGGCTGATCGGTGTACTCGGCTGCGCTCACTGCACGAGATTCTACCGTCACCCTTCGTCCTGCCGAGCGTGCGGGACGTGCCCCTCGGGCGTGCCGCGCACCAGGGATGCCGGTCGGAGGACGCCGGCGCCGAAGCGTGCGGCGACCGCGTCGATCGTCGTCTCGGTCTCGCGCCACGGCGCGTCGTCGTCCCAGAGCGCGTTGCTCGCCGCCGCCGGCACGAGGTTCTCGCCACGGACCCCGATGAGCCGGATCCGGTTGCCCGGCCGGTGGAGCACGTCGTACAGCTCGACGGCTTCGCGGTGCAGGCGTTTGGCGACGTCGGTCGGTTCCGCGAGGGTGCGGGACCGGGTCAGCGTGGTGAAGTCGGTGTAGCGGACCTTGAGCGCCACCGTCCGCGCCTGGACGTCGGCGCGCCGGAGTCGCACGGCCACCTTGTCGGCGAGGCGCAGGAGTTCACGGGCGACGTCGTCGCGCTCGGTGAGGTCGTGGCCGAAGGTGACCTCGTGCCCGATCGACTTCTCGCCGACGCCGCTCTCGACCACGCGCGGATCACGGCCCCACGCGAGGTCGTGCAGGCGCTGACCGCCGGCCGGACCGAGCGCGGAGACGAGCGAGCCCAGTGGCGTGGTCGCGAGGTCCCCCACGGTGCGGATGCCGCGTCGCTCGAGGGTCTCCTGCGTCTTGCCGCCGACCCCCCACAGCGCCGACACGGGCTGCGGGTGCAGGAACGCCACGGTGTCGGCAGCCGGCACGACGAGCAGCCCGTCCGGCTTCGACCGACTCGACGCGAGCTTCGCCACGAACTTCGTCGACGCGGCGCCGACGGAGCAGTGCAGGCCGGTCTCGGCGTACACCGCCGCGCGGATCGCCCGACCGATCTCCCACGGGGTGCCGTACAGCCGGATCGCCCCGGCGACGTCGAGGAAGGCCTCGTCGATGCCGAGCTTCTCGACGCGGGGCGTGAAGCGGTCGAAGACGGCCATCACGGCGTCGGACTTCGCGCGGTACTTCTCGAAGTGCGGCTCGACGATGATCGCCGCGGGGCACCGGCGCTTGGCGACGGCCATCGGCATCGCGGAGTTCACGCCGTACTTGCGGGCCTCGTACGTGGCGGCCGTGACCACCGAGCGGTCGGAGTCGTGCCCGACGATCACCGGCAGGCCGCGGAGGTCCGGCCGGTCGAGCAGCTCCACCGAGGCGAAGAAGGCGTCCATGTCGACGTGCAGCACGCTCGCCGTCACGTCGTCGACGGGCGCGTCGGACACCAGTCGGTTGCGTCCGTCCTGCTTGCTCACACGGCGATGATGCCAGGACCCACCGACATCGCCCCGACGACCGTCGCGTGGTGGCGGTCGGCGAGCAGTGCGAGCGCCTCGTCGATCCGGCCGAGCGCGTGCGCGGCCGTCGCGATCGCCCGCTCGTCCGGCCGTCCGGAGGCGGCGGCCACCGCCTCGTCGAGCTGGTCGCCGACCCGGACCCAGACCGCCGTCGGCGTGGCGGACCGGGGCCCGGCCACGATGCCGTCGGCGAGCTGCGCGATCGAAACGGCGAGGCGGTCGGCCGCACCGCGCAGGGCCGCTGGCGGGTCCTGCGGGGCCGAGCCGAGCCTCCCGGCCGCCTCGCGCGCGAAGGTCGCGGCCGCCTGCAGGGAGGTGCGCGTCCTGGCGTCGGCGCGCGCCGGCCCGCCGGTCGGGAAGCGGACCATCGGACGCAGGACGGCGTCCAGTTGGTAGGTGGCGGCGTCGACCGCGCGCGACCGGGCGCGCAGCTCACGCCGGGCGCGGTCCGCCTCCGTCGTGTCGACCGCGTCCGCCTCGTCGTCGTCCTCGACCCCCACCAGCGCGAGCACGAACGCGCGGACGGCGACCAGCTGCCGGCGCACCGCGCGCCGGATGACGGCACGGGTGGCGATCGGGAACACGACCGCGCTGACGAGCACCGCGACCGCGGCACCGAGCAGGTTCTCGGCGAGCCGCATCGGGATGAGGGCGTCCGTGAAGGTGCCGGAGAACGCGTACACCTGGCAGAGGACGACCACGAGGCACGCGGCCCAGACCGAGTACACGCCGCCGAAGCCGTACGTGCCGACGGCGAGCAGGACGCACACGAACACGATCGTCACCCACGGGTGCGTCGTGCCGAGCAGGTGCACGAGGACGATCCCGACCGCTCCCCCGACGACCGTCCCGACGCCGCGGTGGAGGCCCTTCCGGATCCGCTCGTGCGTGGTGTTCGTGCCGGCGAGGACGATCATCACGCCGATGACGCCCTAGTAGAACCGGCTTCCGTCGAGCAGGAGGGCGAGCGGTTCGACGATCGCGACGGCGATGGCGGCGTGGACGGCGGTCCGGAGCGACGCGGTGAGGTGCCAGCGGCGCCACGGCCCCTCGGCGACGGCGTCCGCGACGACCGGCACGGCTCCGGCTGGACGCCCGCCGGCGAGGATCACCGGCGTGGCGAAGGGCACACCGGCACCGTGGCGGGGCAGCTCGTCGCGGAGTTCGCGCCACCGGAGTCCGGCGGACCGCAGGTCGGCGAACTCCGCGGCCATGCGGCGGACGATCGCGGTCGTCCGGGATCCGTCGTCGGCCGCCGAGGCCGTGATCCCGTAGCGGGCGAGGAGGGTGTGCGCTGCCTCCTGGCCGTGGCTGCCGCCGTGCCGGAGGACGAGCGTGACGGCCCGGAGCGCGGCGTGCCGGACGTCCGACGGCGCGCCCTGCTCGACCAGCGCCCCGGCCGCGCGGCCGAGCTCGTCGATCGCGAAGTGCGTGTCGAACACCAGGCGGTGCAGTTCCTCGGCGGTGGTGTCGGCGTCGACCCCGCTCGCGGCGAGCATGCCGTCGACCGTCAGGGCGATCTCGTGGTACCGGTCACGAGCACGTCCGAGCCGGCGGAGGGCTCGGCGGCGGGCGCGCTGGTCGTCCGCGGCGGCGCCGACGGCTCCGGCGGCCAGGACCGAGGCGGCGGCCTCGAGCACGTCGGATCCCCGGGCGACGAACCCGCGACGGGTCCGGAGCAGCGCCCGGTGCGGGTCCGGCCGGAACAGCAGGCGGACGACGATCGTCACGGCGAGGGAACCCGCGACGACGAGCCCGAGCGGGACGACACTCGTCTCGGGCAGGGGCAGCAGGAGTCCGCAGAGGTACCCGGCGAACCCGACGATCGCCGCGTCCGCCGCCCACACGCCCCACGAGGCCGCCGCGAACTGCACGAACAGCAGCACCACGATGAGGACGAGTTCGAGGAGCCGGAACGGCTGCAGGGCGATGCTCCCGGCGAGTGCGACGACGAACGGCACGAGGACCGCCCCGGTGCGCGCGGCGGTCCGGCCCGTGCTCGGGTCGACGATGACCAGGCAGGTGATGAAGGCCGGCATCGCGCCGATCATCACGCCGAGGATCGCCGGCAGGCCGAACGCCGAGGCGATCACGTACCCGACGGCCATGCCGGCCGGGACGGCGACGAGCGTGCGGAGGGCACCGTCGGTCTTCACGAGCCCGGGGTCGAGTGCGAGGGCACGGTCCGTCAGTCGCTGGGTGCGGGTCCGTCGCCGCGGGGCGGTCCGGTTCGCGGTCTCGGTCCTCGGCACGCTCCGGCCGCCTCCTGTTCGCTGGGGAGGCCAATGGTACCGCAAGCGAACTAGTTTGGGGGCGCGCGGCGGCGACGCTACGGTGCGAGCGGCCCCAGCACCGACGCCGCGATCGTCCGCGCCGCCGAGTCCCGCGACGACGGGTGGTACTGGCCCGCCCGGACGTCCCGGGCCAGGCGCGCGAGCTCGCCACCGGCCCGGTAGGCGCCACCGCCCACGACCCGCATCGCCTCGTCCACGACGTGCTGCGCCGCGTCGACCGCCCGGGCCTTCGTCCCGACGAGCAACGGGAACCACCGCTGCCCGAGGTCGTCGAGCTCGTCGACCGACCGGGCGAGCGAGGTCACCTGCAGCTCGATCGCGTCGACCGTCCCGCGCATGTCCGCGATCGCCCGGCGCACGTCCGGGTCCGCGGACCGCGGTGTCCCGTCGAGTGCCGTGCGCGACCGCACCGCCGACACCGCGAGTGACACCGCACGGGCGGCGATCCCGACGTACACCGACGCCACGAGCAGCTCGAACGCCGCGAAGACGCCGAACACGAGCGGGTCCTGGTTCGGCCCGACCGGCAGGGTCCGCACGATCCGGTCGGCCGGCACGTGCACGCCGTGCAGCTTCGTCGTACGACTCTGCGTCGCCCGCATCCCGAGGGTGTCCCAGTCGTCGAGGTGCTCGACGTCGCCGTCGGACCGCAGCACGAAACCGTGCACGAGCCGCGGCTCCGGCCCGGACCCGTCCTTGCCGAACACGCTCAGCACGTCCCACGCCGGGGCCAGCGAGGTGAAGACCTTCGTCCCCGTGAAGCGGTAGCCGCCCTCGCCGTCCGGCTCCGCAGTCGTCAACGAGTCGAAGAGGACGGCGTCGTTGCCCGGCTCGCTCACACCGAACGCGAGCAGGTGGTCGTCCGCCGCGTGGTCGGTGACGGCCTGGAGGAACGTCCCACCCCGCGCAGTGACGGCGCGCGCCGCCTGCACCCAGACCTGGTGCATCCCGAGCCCCAGCGCCGTCGCCGGTGCGGCTTCCGCGAGCCGCCGCTGCACCGCGGTCGTCGCGGCGAGCCCGAGTCCGGCACCGCCGCGTTCGACGGGCACCCCGAGCCGCAGGTAGCCGGCCGCCCGGAGTTCGTCGAGGTCCTCGGTGCAGAACGCGTTCGCGGCGTCGTAGCCGGGGGCGCGGGCGGCGATGCGCTCCAGCAGCTCGTCGCCCAGCACCGCCGCGGGGTTGGCCTTCGTCATGCCACGAGACTATGGTCCGAGGAGTGTCAGATCGTCATCCGTGGTCCAGGTACGTCGCGATCGGTGACTCGTTCACCGAGGGGATCGGCGACCCCGACCCCACCGTCCCCGGCGGGAACCGTGGCTGGGCGGACCGGGTGGCCGAGGTCCTGGCGAACCAGTCCGACGACTTCGCCTACGCCAACCTGGCGATCCGCGGGCGACTCCTGCAGCAGATCATCGACGAGCAGGTCGAACCGGCACTCGCGCTCCGTCCCGACCTCGTCACGGTGTCGGCCGGTGGCAACGACATCATCCGGCCGGGCTCCGACCCCGACGAGCTCGCCGAGCGTGTGGACGCGATGGTGTCCCGGCTGCGGAGCGACGGCGCGACCGTGGTGCTCTTCACCGGTCCGGACGTCGGCATGACCCCGGTGCTCGGGATGGTCCGCGGCAAGACGGCGATCTACAACGAGAACCTGCACGCCATCGCGCTGAAGCACGGCGCCCTCGTCGCGAACATGTGGGCACTCCGGGTCCTCCGCGACCCGAGGATGTGGGCTCCGGACCGGCTGCACCACTCCCCGACGGGCCACGCGACCGTCGCCGCCGCGGTGCTGGACGCGCTCGGCGTCGAGCACGGGCTCGAACCGTTCAACCCCGAGCCGCTCGAGGCCCGTCCGTGGCGGGAGGCCCGCGCCGAGGACCTCGGCTGGGCGCGCGAGTACCTCGTGCCGTGGGTGGTCCGGCGGATCAAGCACACGTCCTCGGGCGACGGCGTGACCCCGAAGCGACCCGAGCTGCAGGACGTCGTCGAGCACAAGTCCGACACCCCGTAGCCGCCCCGACCCGCGAAGATCCCTCGCGCTCCGACGGAACAGCCAACCATCTGCATTTGACACTCTGAAATACCAGCGGCAGAGTTCCGGTGGGCGGTACCAGTCGCCATCGGAGGGAATGCAATGAGCAAGAAGCAGAACAACGTCGTCCGTCGGGCGATCACTTCGGTGATCGCGATGACCTTCGTCGGAACACTGTTGGGGGCATCGCCCGCGGGAGCCAGCACGCCGACCGCGGTGAGAGACCGGCTGGCTGTGATCGGGGACGAGTACGAGGTCGGCGAAGAACTCTCGGCGGAAGACGCAGCCTTCGTCAAGGCGCACGCCATGAGCACGGCGGACAGCAGTGCGACGCGGGGAACCGCGTCCAACTGCTTCCGGAAGTCTGGGGCAAGCGGTGCGGGTGTGGTGGACGGCTGCCACGGTTCCGTCATCGGCGCCAGCCTCACCGTACGGTGGCAGACGGGCTACACGGCGACCGGGAACTCGAGCGTCACGAAGATCAAGGCAGCGGAACACATTCGTGCGTACGGCTTGGTCGGATCCGGTGGGGTGGGTCTGGTGTACTCATCGAACCCCTCCTCCACCGTGAACGGGCGAACCAACACGTTCTCGCGCTCGGGCTCGTTCACTGCGCTGGCTGCGTACGTCACGGTGCAGTACGACGCGACCTTCTACAAGCGGAACGGCAGCTTCAACGTCACCGGAGGGTGACGGCGTTCAGAGATCGTCCTCCTGACCCAACGTCCGAAAGGGGCTTCCACGACATGAACGAGGACTTCGCACCCATGTACCTGTCGCTGGTGTGGATCACCGTCGCGATCCTCGCCGGCGGCCACGCACGAACGCGGAACAGGTCGGCCTGGGTCTGGTTCCTGCTGACGCTCGGACTGGGACCCATCGCCGCGATGCTCTTGGTCACCTGGCCGGCGCGGGCTGAGGGACGAAATTGAGTGCAGGCGGACCTCGACGCAACCCGTCGAGGTCCGCCTGCACTGGGTGACGATCAGGCGGCTGGGCGGCGCAGGGTCAGCGGACCGTCGTGCAGCGGCTCGGTGGCCCACGACGCGGTGGCGGTCCCGGCCGCGAGGTCGATGAGAACGTGCGCGAGGTGCGGCGTCTCCACGAACCGGACGTCGACGAGCACGGTGCCGTCCGGTACGACCGCACCGCTCGCGGCGAGGGGACCGTCGACCGCCCACTCCCCCTCGCCGACCGGTACCGAGAGCGTCCCGCCGTCGACCTCGAGGGCCGCGCGCCACCGGTCGCCGTCGCGCGTGAAGCCGATCCGGTCGATGTCGTCACCGCGGAACGGACCGGCACCGAGGTCGGGGAGGCGACCGCCCTGCAACGGGGGCAGTCCCAGGGAGGCGAGCCGCGCCTCCAGGTCCGCATCCGCGGCCGCGTCGAGGTCCGCAGCGTCGACGGCGGGCAGGAGGTGCTGCCAGGCCGCGTCGAGGACGGCCTGCATGTCGAGGCTCTGGCCGGTGAGCGCGAGGACGACGTCCTGCTCCGGCAGGACGACGCAGAACTGGCCGTAGGCGCCGTCGCCGCGGAAGCCGTGGCGGGCCATCCAGAACTGGAAGCCGTAGCCCTGCGACCAGTCCGGGTTGCCCTCGTCGGGGTTCGCCACCTGCGTGCTCGTGGCGGCGGCGACCCAGTCCTCGTCGAGGATCCGCTCGCCCGCCCACACGCCGCGCTGGAGGTACAGCTGGCCGAGCGCGGCGATCGCCGACGTCGGGGCGTAGCACCCGCTGAACCCGAGCTCGGCGCCGGTCTCGTCCCGGCGCCACGCCAGGTCGTCGATGCCGAGCGGGTCGAGCAGCCGCGGGCGCAGGTAGTCGACCAGGGTGCCGCCGCTGACCCGCCGGACGATGGCGGCGAGCGTGTAGGTGCACGGCTGGTTGTACGCGAAGACGGTGCCGGGCTCCTCGTCGGGCGGCGTGAGCAGGAACCCGCGGACGAGGTTCTCCGGGTCGGCGGAGCGGGCGCGGTCGAGGGCTTCCTCGCGGTGGCCGCTCGCCATCGCGAGCAGGTGCCGGACGCGGATGCGGCGGCTGCGTTCGTCGGTGATCTCGGCGTCGAGCTCCGGGAAGTACGAGAGGGCGGTGGCGTCGAGGTCGATGAGCCCCTCGCGGACGGCGATCCCGACGGCGGCGGCGGTGAAGCTCTTGCTGAGGGAGTAGAGCAGGTGGACGCGGTCCTCGGCGTAGGGATGCCACCAGCCCTGGGCGGCCACCTGACCGTGCCGGAGCAGCACGATGCTGTGCGGTTCGACGTCGGGCGTCGACTCGAGGGCGTCGAGGAACCGGGCGAGGCCACGGGCGTCGATGCCGAGGGCGGACGGGGTGGACCGGGGGAACGTCGTCGTCACCCGTCCGACACTACGTCGCCGGGAGTCGGCGCGCGCAGCGGTTCGGTCCGTGTCCTCGTCGGTCTGTCTGAGAGTCACGGCATCTGCGTCACGGGTGCCGTCCACCGGCGCACGCCAGGATCGATCGGCAGCAGCACAGCACGGACGGCACGACGGCACGAGGGGGTCCGATGACGACGGCGGACCACCCACGGAGACGACCGACCACGGCGGTCTGGGCGCTCCTCGTCGCCGTCGCCACCGGCCTGCTCGCGTGGGTCCGCATCGGGAGCCCGGCCCGCGGCGTCGCCTGGGCGGAGGACTCCGGGCGCTTCCTCACCGACCGGCTCACCCTCGGTCCGGTGCGTTCGGTGTGGCACCCGTACGACGGCTACCTGCACGTCCTGCCCCGGCTGGTGGTCGACGCCGCCGTCGCGCTCGGGCGGATCGACCTGTACGCGCTGTCCGTCTCGGCGATGTCGTGCGCGGTCCTCGGCGCGGTGTGCGGCACCGTCTTCGTCCTGGCGCGCGGCGTGGTGCGGGCCTGGCCGCTCCGGGTGCTCCTCGCGGCCGTCCCTGCCCTCGTTCCGCTGGCGCCCGTCGAGATCGCCGGGACCGCGGCGAACCTGCACTGGTACCTGCTGTTCGCGGCGCCGTGGCTGCTCGCCCACCGTCCGCGGAGCTGGTGGTCGTCTGCGTGGACCGCCGTCGCGGTGGCGGTCGTGACCACGAGCGAGATCCAGGCCGCCGTGTTCCTGCCGCTCCTGCTGCTGGGCCGTCGGCAGCGTCGGGTCATCCCCGTCGCAGCAGTCGCGGTGCTCGGTGTCGCGGCACAGGTCACGGCAGCGCTGACGCACCCCCGTTCCGCCACGCACCGGGGTGGCATCACCTCGTTCCGGGACATGACCGCCGGGTTCGTCGCCCAGGTCGTCGGCGGCAGCGGGAACGCCGACGTGCGTGCGGTCGGGGCGTCCGTCGCCGCCCACGGCTGGTGGGTCGTCACCGTGCCGGCCGTGCTCCTCGTGGTCGCGGTCGTGGCCGCCCTCGTCCTGGCGGACTGGCGGACCCGGTGGATGCTCCTCGCCGTGAGCGTCGGCGCCGGCGTCGTCTGGTACGCGGCGCTCATCGTGAACCGGACGCCCGGCACGACGTGGTCCTCGTTCACCCCGGCGGCGTGGGCGGGCACGGCTCCCCTGCGGTACGCGGCTGCGTCGTCGATGTTCCTGACCGCGGCGGTCGTCCTCGCCGCCGACGTGTTCCTCGCCCGCGCACGGTGGTCGTGGCGGGCAGCCGGCGCTGTGCTGGTCGTGGCCTCGCTCGTCGCGTTCATGGCCGGGGCCGGGGCGGTGCCGCTCCGCGAGCACGGGCCGCAGTGGTCCGCCGAGATCGAGCAGCGAGCGTCGTACTGCGCGGCGCACCCGGGCGACACCGTCCGGGTCGGCGCGATGCCGCGGATCGCGGGGTGGGACGCCACCGTGCCGTGCGCGATGGTCGAGCGCGCCGTCGGCCGGTGAGGGCTCAGGCGCCGCGGCGCGCGTCGGCCGGGTCGCGGGGCGGCGGGCTGGCCGGGTCGCGGGGCAGTGGGCTGGCCGGGTCGCGGG